>NZ_WOWT01000014.1:0-103491 GCF_009746545.1 Oceanobacillus sp. AG | reverse complement strand
GTTAGAATGAGAGTGAGTCATCGTGATTTACCTCCGTATGTTTATGGTTTTGGTCAACTTTAACTATACGTGGTTTCACGATGGCTTTCTATTTATTTAGCTGTTGCATTTCATTTTACAATGAAGCCGCCAATATTTCCTTTGATTTTCTCTAAAAAATAGTTGACTTGCTTTTTAGTCCGGTTCAGTACATCTTCGTCAACAATAACATGATTCCCTGTCTTATCAATGTCACTGTCTTTATAATAAAGCCCTTTTAAATTTTGAGCTTTCATCGTCGCAAGTAACGGTTTCAACGCATAATCGAGCGCCAATAAATGAGACGAACTGCCTCCTGTCATGACAGGTAGTACATACGTATCTTGTAAAACATCTTGCGGCAAGATATCGAATAATGCTTTTAGTACACCAGAATATGAAGCTTTATATACCGGTGAATCGACAATTATTCCATCCGCTTTTTCTAATGTCTCGGCGATTTCCTTTATTTTCGGACTGTTGAAGTTTGCGAAAAGCAAATCCTCTGCATCGATATCTTTCACGGAAATATGCTTAACGGAATATCCTTCCTCTTCCGCAAGGTCGCCTAAATAATAAAGGATGCGTTCCGATCTTGATAATGCAGATGGACTGCCTGACACAATTACAATTTGACTCATCATCATCCCCCTTTCCGCTTATCAACGTGACCCTATGACACTCAAGCACGGTTTACTTATTTGCTAAAGCCTTTTCCAAATGCTCAATCCCGACTTCTGTCACCGCTTGAAACACATTTCCTTTGCCGATTTCAACAACTGGAACATGACGCACGCCATATTTTGCTTCCAAGATATCCCTGCGATCATCATTTTTTGTCACATCAATCGTTTCATAAGCTAAATTATTTTCCTCCAAATAACTTTTTACCTCATTACAATAACTGCATCCTTCTTTCGACCAAACGACAATGGATTGCTGTTTTGCCAACTTTATCCCTCGCTTTAATTAGTTTAATGAATTTCATAATACGTATTTAATGCTTCACCATCACCATATGTAGTTGAGTTGGTTCGTTCCCAACTACATATGGTGATGGAAATGCCGACTTTGGTAATTATGAAATTCATTCAGTTGTACCTATAATCTATATTTCTTTTTTTATTGTGATGTTTCAGCTTTCTTCCGGTATCGATTTTCGATAAATGGTAAATTTAGATTTCCGCGCAGTGTATCACTTTCATAGTTGCGGCTGAAATACCCTTTTTCTTCTAAAATCGGAACGACGAACTGGAGAAAGTCATCATATTGTTTCCCCATGACATACATGCTGATAACGAATCCGTCAGCAGCTTCGTTATCTACCCATTCGATCATTTTACCTGCCACTTGTTCATACGTACCGAAAAATTCACTTTTCGGGGTCGCTACACGTAATGCCACTTCTCTTAATGTTAAATTTTCGTCCTGCGCCATCGCTTTAATTTCATCTGTCGTTGACTGGAAACTATTTTTCCCCACATCGCCAATGTCTGGGAAAGCTTCATCCAGCGGAAACTGACTGAAATCAAAATGATCGAAGTAACGTCCAAGGTAATTTAATGCTTCCTCAATGCTGATTAAGTTTTTTATTTCCTCATATTTCGCATTTGCTTCTTCCTCGGTTGCACCAATGATTGGAGAAAGTGACGGTAAAATAGCAACCTCATCGCGTTTCCTGCCATTTTGGGCTGCTTGATCCTTTAAATCGCGATAATATTCTTGGGCGCTTTCCAATGTCGCCTTATTCGTGAAAATAGCCTCTCCATGTTTCGCTGCAAAAGCGATTCCTGTTTTCGATGCTCCTGCCTGGAATATAACCGGCTGCCCTTGTTTCGAACGTTCAATATTTAACGGACCATGTGCTTTAAAAAATTCACCTTCATGGTTTAAGCGATGCATCTTATCCGCATCGAAAAATTGTCCTGTTTCACGGTTTCTGACAAAGGCATTATCTTCCCAAGAATCCCATAATCCTTTCGCAACTTCCAAATATTCATCTGCCATCTTATAACGTAAAGAGTGGTCTGGATGATTTCCTTTATTGAAATTCGACGCTGTACCTTCAAGGGGGGTCGTTACAACGTTCCAGCCGGCCCGGCCACCGGAAATCTTATCCAATGATGCAAATTGCCGCGCAATATTAAATGGTTCACTGTACGTTGTTGATACCGTTCCAACTAAGCCAATTTGTTTTGTTACAGCAGCAAGTGTAGCTAATAAAGTGATTGGCTCAAAGCGATTCAAAAAATGAGGAATCGATTTTTCATGAATGTGTAATCCATCTGCAATAAATATAAAGTCCATCCCCGATTTTTCAGCCTTCTGTGTCACATTAATGTAATGTTCTAAATTGATACTTCCATCTGCAGGAACATCTTCTGATTTCCAGGAGTTCATATGACCGCCCGGCCCCTGGATAATAACACCAAGTTTCATATTTTTCTTAGACATTTCAGCCACTTCCTTTTCTTATTGCTCATCTTCCAGTAAATCCACACCAAAGTATTCCAAAGATATTTCCGTGAACTTCCCGTCTTCTTTCAATGTTTCTATTGCTTTATTTAAATCTGCGATAATTGCATCATTTTCTTCCGTTTTTTTAAATGGCAATGCTACTGGCTGGTTTCCAAACGGGTCTCCTACAATTCGTAACGGCAGATCCCTTTTACTGATTTGTGCCATTAAATGTTCTCTGCCATGTATGATACCTTCCACCTTGCCTGCTCCCACATCCGTGTAGATAACATCCGTAGATTCATACGTTACAGGTTCATAATCTAAATCTGGGTATTGCTCCTTTAATACATTTTCAAAATTCGTGCCCATGATATTGCCGATCTGCTTACCGGTCAGATCTTCTACTTTCTGTAGTGTATCGTCATCTGCCGCTGTCGCAATCGCTGCTTTGGAACTATAATAAGGATCTGTAAAATTATAATCTTGCCCTCTTTCTTCTGTTGCGGCAAAGTTAGATGCTGTATCCACCTTCCCTGATTGTAAATTGGCAAGGACCCCATTCCAATCTGTAAGGACAAATTCGATTTCATAACCCGCTTCTTCCACAATTGCTTTAATAATATCGACACTGAAACCTTTCAATTCATCATTTTCTTTAAAAGATGTCGGAAAGCCATCCGGTACTGCGCCTACCGTAATGACGTTATCCCCCTTAGTACCTTCTGAAGCTTCACTCTCTCCGCTTCCCCCACAGCCCGCAACAACTAACAATAAACCTGCTGCGAGAAACAATATGAATCTATTCATCTATTTTTCTCCCCTTTTTGTTTTGACGATTAAGCGATATATGGTTTACTTATCCGCTGTTCATACCAGCCTTGTAATTGGCTATATAAGAAAGTAATCGCCCAATAAATCAGGCCAACCGCTAGATAAGCTTCAAAAAATCGTAAATTTGCCGATGCCAGTAATTTCCCTTGCGCTAATAACTCCGTAACCCCAATTGTGAATGCAAGAGATGAGTTTTTGATTAACCCGATGAACATATTCCCTGTCGCCGGCAGCGCATTCCTTACTGCTTGCGGTAAAACAATCCCCCGCATCGCTTGAGCATAACTCATGCCAACCGATGTAGCTGCTTCCGCCTGCCCCCTATCTACAGACTCTAAGCCTGCACGGAAAATCTCTGCTAGATAGGATGACGTATTTAAGCTGAAAGCGACGATTGCTGCCGCTCCTGCTCCCAGGTCATTGAAAACCGGGAACAATTGCGGGAGCCCGAAATAGATCATTAATAGTTGAACAAGCACAGGCGTCCCTCGGAAAAAAGAAATATATACTTTGGCCACTTGTAATAGAACTGGCACTTTATTGACGAGAATGATTGCAAGAACGACACCAATAGTAATCGCAATCACCATCGATACGATCGTTAAATATAATGTAATCGGCAAATAGGTGAGTAATTCCGGAATAATTTGCACAACATATCCGAAATCAATATTCAAAAAAACCACCTCCTCTTTTTAACTGCCCCTCTTATTTACCTAAAACAGGTACTGCTAACTGACTCAATAGCTCATATGATTTCAACCGCTTTTCTTCATCTAATATTGGAGTGTGGATAATGAATTCCTCGACCCCAAAGGCAGATGCAAGCTTATCAAATTCATTTTTCACAAAATCCGGACTGCCCGCAATCATCTCCACTTCCTGTTCCTTAATTTCTGTGATGGTTTCATCCGTCTGTTCGCGGAAGGCTTCAACTTGATCAAGAGTCCTTACAGACATCGACCGGCCACTTTCGGTGAAGATTTTATAAATTTTATAATCACTTGCTTCTTGCTCTGCCACTGTTTGCGTTTCTGCAGCAAAGGAAGCAACCGCAACGATAAATTTCCCTTCTGGGTAGATCTCTCGATATTGCTGAATAGCTTCTTTGAGAAAATCATTATTACTGTTTAAAAAGTGAGCATATACGAAGTTCGCGCCCTGCTCTGCCGCAAGCTTCGCACTGTTTGCACTTGCTCCAAGCAGAAATACAGGTACTTTTTCGTCTGGTTTCGGAAGAGCCTCCGCGCCATACAATTCATGGTCTTCCGGCATTGTGTCATGAATAAAATGATGAAGCGTCCTAAATCGTTCATCAAACTTAACATCACTGCCAGCGCCACCGTAACGCAAGGCTTGCGTAGCCAATGAAAAACCGCCTGGCGCCTTCCCTATCCCGAGCTCAACTCTCCCAGGGAAGAGCAAGGATAATAGCTGGAAATCTTCTACTACCTTGAACGGACTATAATGCTGGAGCATCACTCCGCCTGAACCAACTTTAATCGAAGTTGTTTTTGCTAATAAATGAGAGACGAGCACTTCTGGTGAAGTCCCTGCAAGGTCAAGCGTCTGATGGTGTTCTGAAACCCAAAAGCGTTCGTAACCCCATTCTTCTGCTTTTTGCACCAATTCGACCGTCCGTCTCAACGCATCTCCCGCTGTTTTCCCCGGTGAAATCGGGCTTTGATCAAGTATTCCTAATTTATATGTCAAAATATTCTCCCCCTCCTATACTTTACGATTACAAGGCTAGCTCCTTTACATGTTCAGTTGGAGTAACCGAGTCGTCAGCAGAGCCATGATTTCGATGGAAGTCCTTTAAAAACTTTTTCGTCCGCTCCTTCTTGGGATGATCGAATATCTCCTCTGGTGTCCCTTGCTCAACAATTGCTCCATCGGCCATGAAAATTACTTTATCCGCGATATCACGGGCAAAGTTCATTTCATGCGTGACGATAATCATCGTTTTATTGTGATTCGCAATTTTAGAAATGACACGAAGCACTTCTCCCACCCACTCGGGATCAAGTGAAGAAGTCGGTTCATCGAAGAGAATCGCATATGGATTTACTGCAAGCGCCCGGGCTATTCCAACCCGCTGTTGTTGCCCGCCAGACAGTGCAATCGGATATTGATTCGCTTTATCCAAGATTCCTACTTGACTCAGTAAATCTCTTCCCATTTTTTTCGCAGCTTCTTTTTTCATCTTCTTCGCTACGACTAAAGCATGGGTGACATTTTCTAATGCTGTTTTATTTTTAAATAAATTATAATGCTGAAACACCATAGAGGTTTGCATTCTTAATTTATTTATCGTTGTCCGTTTCGTTTGATTCACATCTATCGCAACACCACCAATTTCTATTTGACCTGAATCCGGTCTTTCTAAAAAATTCATGCAACGCAGGAGTGTTGATTTCCCGGAACCAGACGGTCCAATAATTACGACAACTTCTCCCTCATCGACATCAAAACTAATGTCTTTCAAGACAACATGGTCTTTAAAGCTCTTCCGTATGTTCGATACTTTTATCATCAATATCCACCTTTCAAGTGCGCAAATTAATATACTAGTATTCACACCAATTTACTCAGGTTTAGAAATTGAATTGATTATAGCACCTAATCAGTCAACTGACAATAGGCAAAAGTCTAATATATTATTTTTCAAGATGAAAAAGGGGAATTAATGCTGAAAATAATCTTAATGTTATAATAGTACATATACGATTCAATATTTAATTGTGACTTTTTTCACTAAAAAGGAGAAGATAAATAATAGATGCTAAATAATATCACCGTACTTGATTTCGACCAGACATACGAAAAACAATCTTTTCTTAAAGATCAGCATGTTCACCGGATTAACTTGCAATCCGTCCCTAGCACGAACTTATTTTGTGAACGGGACACGTTGAGGAACATCGCTAGAAAAATAGGCGACACAAACAAAGTAACCTTCATCGGAAATGGAAATTATCATTATATCTCCTACATCCTGCTTTCGAAAATCCAACAACCCTTCACATTAGTATTGTTCGATCACCATACAGATACACTGAAAAGTCCTAGTGAAGACTTGATTTCTTGCGGTTCCTGGGTTCTGGAATCGTTGGAACGCCTCCCTAATTTAATGAAAGTATTAATAATCGGGATAAGTGAGGAAGGGGAAAAATATATCCCGCCTTCAATGTACGGAAAAGTGATGCTTTATACAAAACACTTTCTTCGCTTAAACTTTAAAAAGGCGCTTCATTCGATTTTAAAAGAAATTTCCACTGATCTCGTCTACATCAGCATAGATAAAGATGTATTAGACAGAAAAGAAGCAATTACTGCTTGGGACCACGGAAATATGCGATTACGGCAACTTCTTATTATCGTTAAAGAAATTATGAAATACCGGAAGATAAGCGGAATTGATATTTGCGGAGAATATCCGGTAAGTCCGATGACGGAATTTGAACGGGAGATCGTAACAGCAATAAAGAAAAACAGTTACGCAAACGAATTTTTAGTAAAACATATACTGCATTGGTTAAGAAAGACGGATCACGACCCAGAAGTTTTACACGCTTAATACAATGGGGTATAGACAATAACCTCTAACCCAAATAGAATGAAGCAAATTTAAGTAAATAATGAACCCCTCTTGAGCCTAATCCAACTCAGGAGGGGTTCTGTCTTATTCCTTATCCAAATAGCTAAAGAAGCTAGACCTGTTCCACTAATTTTCCGGATAAATAAATTCATTCAGGTAATAAGGTACAATACTATCATAATAAGCTTTTCTCTCTTCAACAAAATGTCTTATCTCTGTAAAAAATGCATCATCCAGCAAAGGATAACGAACGGTCCGAACTTGATCCAACACCGAATTATGTTCAATAACCGCGTCAACACTAGCGATTAATTGGTCCACAAGTTTTTCACTCGGCGTGATTCCCATAATGTCATTATAAATTTGTGCATCTTTTTCAGTGTCCAATGCGTGATACGGCAACTTCATATCGATATGGATACCATCAACAAGCTGCTTGTCATATAAAGTCCGTAACTTATTATAATAAATACCGCTTGTCGTTACGATGATTTTCCCATCAAAAAGATTTCTTACTTGCCTCAATAAATCGCAAACCTTGTCCAATGGGTTAATGAGGAATTCCCCACCGCTGAACATAATTGCATCAAACAGAAAACCACTTTTCTTTAAATAGTCATAAAGATCATCTAGCGTTTTATATTCTTTCGGTGTGTTTGCAACGATTTCATCATAATTATGACACCCGAAACAATGGAGTGGACAACCAGATAAAGAATGAATCAATAAAGCCGTATGATCAGGCAAATCGGTAAATGTGCGAATAAAGGTATTATATAGTTTCATTATCATATGTTCACCGTGTATTAACGACGAACAACCTCCTTTAACGCATCTTCTTTCAATCTTTTTCTAATGGTCCAATCATGCCTTCTTGCTTTAGACCAGAAATTATATTTTCCTTCATAATAGCCCTTCTCATCGACGTGGATCCTGTTTCTTGAGATCATTTTCAAATACCCGATCACTCTGCTGAAGGTCGCAATATCTTCAGAATCGCAGACCGGACACTGATCTATATTTTTTGCATCTTCCGCAACGATTCTTTGGCCACACTCCATGCAAGAAGTAATCGTCGGTGTTAATGTAATATAATTGATCGGCTTCTCAAAGATTTTATCCAAATATTTCGCCAAACTTTCCGGTTTTACCTTCGCTTCCAAGAAGTGGTGTAAAACACTTCCAGAGGTTGCATATCCTTGAAATTCAGCGCTATTCTCCAACTGTTCCAGAAAATCCTCTTCCGAAAATGGCGTCATACAACCGCTCGTCAAATATGGATTCTCTCCTTCACCTTGTACAAACACTTCCCGCTCGTTTGCTTTTCCCCATTTCAGGTCATGGCGGGCTAATTTAATCGCTGCATTTTCAGCTGGTGCATATTCAATCCCGCAGGCAACTTTATCGCGTACAATGAATTCATTTACAATCTCGGTCATATATTGCATAATAGCATGAGCAACCATTTTGCCAGCTTTATCTTTCATCCCGTCTTGATATCCTAAGTTAATTAATCCTTCATTCATACCTGTAAGGGCAAACACGTTAAAATAGTTTTTTAAATCTTTATTATAAGCAAAGAAAGTAGGATATAATTCTTTGTTCGCTTCTATCCATTTTCTTTTTGCCATATGCGCTTCTTGCATGACTTCCATATATTCACGGATCTTCACTTTCACAAGTTCCATATCATGTCCGAATTCCAGAAGAACTCGGTTCATATTTAAATTCAGTACTTGGACAGCGCCTGTTGAACCGGTTGATGATCCGAACACGCCTCCTCCCGCTTTCGAGAGCGTTTCTAAATTAATTTGCAGTCTGCAGCAAAGACTTCTGCTCACTTCAGGATCTTTCGCCTGGATTAGCGGATTCAGAGTTTTATAATACGGATCTTCAAATGGCTTTGTTTTAAAGTTTTCGAAATAGACACCACCCCATTGATACATTTTATCCAATAGTTCGATAAACACGGGATTTTCATAATTGAAGTAATCATCAATTTGCACCGTTAATAATGGGAAGGTAAATGGAATGCCATTGCTTCCTGTTCCGTTCCTCATTACCTCAATAATTGCCCGGTTCATTCGGTCAAAGTAAACCTCTGGAATATCTTTATATTGTATATTCCTTCCTTCTCCGCCGATTACAACGTATTCATCCTTGATTTCCTCAGACGGCTTCCCAAACTCTAACGTAATATTTGAAAAACTACTCTGAGCTCCGGACCGAAGCGGCATATTAAGCTCCCAAATCAGACTTTGAAACAGTTCTGCTAATTCCTCATCAGTATACGTAGTGCCCCTGCTTTCTTCATCGAATAAATAAGAAGCTGTAATGGTAGAAAGCTGTGCCAACATCACCGCACCGGAAACCTGTTGGGATACTAATGTAACAACATTACTGAAATGCCTGAGTAAAGTAGGTATCCGCTTCGCTGGTTTAGAAGTAATCATGTTTTTAGCAAGCGTTGGAATTCCTTTTGTCGCGATATCCATACAACTGATGGATACACAATACGGGGCAAGCTGTTTGTCATGGACATAAACGACACCGTCATCATAAAGCTCTTTCATTCTTGGTGGTAGAATTTGTGTAAATAAAAATTCTTCCTCTGCATGATTCGTTAGATTGTGCCTTAAAAGTGGTAAGGAATAGACATAATTACTATTTTCATGTCTTAAATAATCTGTTTGCTTATTCTCTTGCTGTGATGTGAATTTCTGAACAATATCCATTGTACTTTGGAACATATTAATCCCTCTCCTTTAGACATTTTAATCCATAACTTGATGAACCACCTTCACCTTAACACAATATATTGTACCACTAAGTGACTTCCATCACTATATATAGATTGCGTCGAAAAGAGTACGACTATTTGACAGTTTTGTGAGGTTACTCACGGTCCCCTGCATTTTTAACTAATTTGAAAAAGATAGGTGCGGAGGCAAATTCCTCTTTGGCACCTATCTTTTTCAATAGACTAGTCTTCTAATACTGTCTTCGCAATCGTCTGATCTAATTCTTCAAAGTCATCATAAGAAATCGTTTCGTATAGTTCTTTTCTCGTCTGCATATTAAATACACCATCTGCTTGCGAGCCTTGCTCTTTGATTAGGGTAAAGATCCGTTCATATGCCTTTGCTGCTACTCTCAAAGAAGTTACCGGATAAATGACCATACGGAAGCCCATATTCTGAAATTCTTCTGCAGTAATAAATGGTGTCTTCCCAAACTCCGTCATATTCGCCAGCAACGGGGCATCCACTTTTTCAGCAAACAGACGGAATTCTTCATCCGTTTGTAAAGCTTCAGGGAAGATTGCATCGGCACCAGCTTCAACATAACTTGCTGCGCGCCGGATTGCTGCATCTAGTCCTTCCACCGCCCGTGCATCCGTTCTGGCGACGACAACTAAGGAAGGAGCAACTTCTTTAATTGCTTTAATCTTTTGTACCATTTCCTCTGTCGTAACGAGCTGTTTTCCATTTAAATGTCCACATTTCTTGGGAAGCTGCTGGTCTTCAATCTGAACGGCAGCTACATTTGCTTCCACCATTTCCCGCGCTGTGCGTGCCACGTTTAATACACCGCCAAACCCTGTATCAATATCAACGAGTACTGGTAAATTCGTTGCCCTGACAAGATCCCTTGCCCGTTCTGCTATCTCTGTTGATGTAACGATACCAAGATCCGGCAGTCCTCTGCTCGCCGTATAAGCTCCGCCAGATAAATATAAAACGGAGAAACCTGCGTCCCTTGCAACTAAGGCAGCCATCGCATCATGTGCCCCCGGTATTTGTAAAATATCCTCCGCTTCCATTTCTTCTTTTAATTTTTCAGCTAATTCCTTCTGTGTTGACTGTTGATCCACAATCCACGCCATACCTGCGTCCTCCTTCTCCATCATTGACACGTATTAATTTATAAGAAATAACTCAACAAATTCATTCACATTCATGTTTGCTAACTTTTCATAATCATAGCTTATCGCTTCAATCTTCTTGCGTTGTTTATCTGTATAATGGGTTGCTAAGTTTTCCGTATACTTCTCCATTATTTTCGGAATGGCTTCCTCACGTCTGAAGCGGTGCCCTAATGGATACTCGCGTTCTACTTCTTCTGTCGATGACCCGTCTTTAAAATGAACTTGAACAGCATTCGCGATTGAACGTTTAGCAGGATCTAGATAGTCCTTTGTATATTCTTTATTTTCTACGACGATCATCTTATCACGCAGAATATCAATGATTGGATTTGCTGCAAAATCATCCTCATAATGTTCTGCCCGTATATCTCCTTCAAGCAGGGCGATAGCCGTTATATATTGTAAACAGTGATCCCGGTCTGCCGGATTATTCAAAGGTCCTTTTTTATCAATAATGCGAATAGCAGATTCATGAGTTGTAATCGTAATTTTATCTATTTCCTCTAAGCGACTAGCGACTTCTGGATGTAACTGTACGCCTGCTTCTGCTGCTGTTTGTGCATGAAATTCAGCTGGGAAGGAAACTTTGAACAACACATTTTCCATTACATAACTATCCAGCGGCTGACTAAGCAATAGTTCTTTCTTATTAAATAAAACATCTTGGAATCCCCAACCCGGAGCACTAAGTGCAGTTGGATAACCCATTTCACCTTGCATGGCCATCAACGCTAGGCGTACTGCTCTACTCGTTGCGTCACCAGCGGCCCAGGATTTTCGTGATCCAGTATTCGGGGCATGACGATACGTTCGTAAGCTTCCATTATCAATCCAAGCATTCGTAAGTGCATTCGTTATTTCTTCCCGTCCACCACCAAGCATTTTCGTGACAACAGCTGTTGATGCTATCTTAACAAAAAGGACATGATCAAGTCCTACCCGATTCAAACTATTCTCGAGCGCAAGCACCCCTTGGATTTCATGTGCTTTGATCATCATTTCCAGTACTTCTTCAACTTTAAGCGGTTCTTTCCCCTTCTGAATTCTTACTTGGCTAAGGTAATCAGCAACCGCGAGAATTCCGCCTAAGTTATCGGATGGATGGCCCCATTCCGCAGCAAGCCATGTATCATTATAGTCGAGCCAGCGAATCATCGCTCCAATATTGAACGCTGCTTGAATAGGGTCAAGTACATGAGAAGTTCCGGGAACTCGCGCCCCATTCGGAACAATTGTCCCTGGCACGACTGGTCCAAGCAATTTCGTACATTCAGGATAATCAAGCGCTAAAATACCACAGCCCAACGTATCGAGTAATACATATTGCGCTGTTTGAAAAGCTTCTTCACTCGTAATATCCTTATTTAATACATAATCCGTGATTTCTTCTATTAACATGTCTGTTTTTTGATAATCATCTGTTTGTAGCATCATTTGTCCTCTCCATTTCCATTTTTTATCCATGATTGACTAAGCGTAACGTGCACCGATATAGTTCACACGAGGTCTATAAAGCCGGTTATTACTGTGCTGCTCAATGACATGAGCAGCTAATCCAGCTGTCCGTGCACTGAAGAAAATAGGTGTATAAAGCGGAATCGGGATTCCCAGTTTCCAGTACACGGGCGCTGCGTAATAGTCTAAATTCGGATAAAGCCCTTTTTCCCTTTCCATTATTCTCTCGCCAGCTTCACACATCTCTAGCAGGGAATAATCGCCATCTCGCATGCAGAGCTGCCGGAGAGCTTCTTTCGTAATGAGGGCTCTCGGATCTATTTTCTTCATATAAACCCTGTGGCCAAATCCCATCACTTTTTCCTTTTGTTGCAGCTTATTTAGAAGTAATTCCTCAAATTCTTCTACGGTTTGCACTTCATTTAGCATATACATCACCGCTTCATTCGCTCCGCCATGCAAATTCCCTTTTAACGAGGCAATTGCTCCGGTTAATGCGCCGTAGATATCCGAGTTCGTGGAGGCAATTACTCTTGCAGTAAAGGTGGAATTCGGCATTTCATGCTCGCTATATAAAAGGAGCAAACGATCAAAAATCGCTGCTTCTAAATCACTTGGTTTCTTTCCGGTAATCATGTTTAAAAAGTTTGCACTGTAGGATAAATCGGCTTGCGGATAAATTGGCTCCTCCCCATGGATAATTCGATAACTATTAACCGTAATCGTCGGTAGTTGCCCTAATAATTGATAGGCCCGTTTTTTATTTGCCGTAAGCGTTCGGTCTTCTATATCCTCATCGAAACCAGCAAGAATGGATAACCCAGTACGCATTCCATCCATTGGATGTGTCTGCTTTGGTAATAAACGAAGCACTTCGATTACAACTTCCGGAACATCATAATGCTGTTTCAGTGTTCCTTCTATGGAGACTTTTTCCGTCGCTGTGGGTAAGGTACCCTCCAATAATAAATGTACAATTTCCGCATACTCCTTACTCTTAGATAGCTCAATCAGATCATGGCCTTGAATGATGATTTTCTCTTCATCTACATCTAGAAATGAGATTGATGTCTCTGCCGCAATGACTCCTTCTAACCCCGGAACAAATTTTTCCTTTGTTTCCATGAATACCATCCCTCGCTTTTTATTTTCTTACCCGCCTGAGAGCGTTGACAAAGAAGTGATCTAGTGATTTTTTCTCATCTGCCATCATTATAATATTGATTGTAAGATTGGAAAAATATATAATATTAATAATTAGCCATAGGTTTTTCCTATATCATAGAGGAGGATGTACTTCGTGAATTATCAGGATTGGGAAATGTTAGCCGCTCTCTATACCACCGAGAACATTACGAAAGCCGCAGAACAGTTATTTGTCTCACAGCCTACCCTAACCTCGCGTATTCAGAAATTGGAAGAACATTATGATGTACAACTCATTATCCGGAAACGAAGAGGAGTTACCTTCACACCAGAAGGAGAACAATTAGCGCAGCATGCACAGAATATGATTCGCGAACAACGCATGATTGAAGAAAAAATTAACAATATGAAAAATCAAGTCACCGGTACACTACGAGTCGGCGTATCCAATTTCTTTGCACTTAATAAAATGCCGAAGTTATTGCGATTATTTAAACAGGAATATCCTCATGTAGAATTCCAAATGGTTACCGGATGGAGCAGTGCCATGCACCGCCTCGTTTTAAACAACGAAGTGCATCTAAGTTTTATTAAAGGGGACTATCCATGGAAAGGAAAAAGGGAGCTTTTATATGAGGAAGAAATCTGTGTTGCCTCACCGTGGGATTTCACATGGGACGATCTCCCCAATATGCCCCGGATTGATTATCATACCGACGAAAATATGAAGAATTTGGTGGATGAATGGTGGTACCATCAATATTCCGAGCGTCCAAATACGACAATTCAAGTCAATCAAGTCGAAACATGCAAAGAGATGATTGTAAATGGTCTTGGTTTTTCCATTCTTGCAAATTTAGTTGTCCGTCCCTATCCAGAGCTATTTGTAAAACCACTCTATAAACCAAAAGGAGAGCCAATGATAAGGAAAACGTGGATGTATTATCATGAAGACTCATTACAATTAAACATTGTCCATGCCTTTATTCGTTTTATTAGAGGGTTGGATGTTAAAGCAATATAGTCATTTACTGTATCCTTTCATTCAGCGTAAGTGCAACCTTCTCCTGGAGGTCCGCAGTCCAGACACCTCTCGCTTTCCGCAGGCGGCTGGTGAGCCTCCTCGGGCTAAGCACTAAGGGGTCTCACCTATGCCTTTCGACGAACAGGAAGTTCTAATGCCGGCGTTGGTCACAGGACGTGACCGTTCTTAGACGGCCTCCTGCAGGAGTCTCGAGGTGTCTGGACTGCTCCGAGGGAAAGCCCAACTTGGTACACTATTTTTCATTTAGAAATAAATAGCTTATTACAATGCGATAGTTTCCATTAATAATAACGTTCTCTACCAGTTTAGTTGCCCGGCGGACGGTGACTCCTACGGGAAAAGCACGTGTCCAGACCTGAGCAGGAAGCGGTTTTCTTCCGAGAGCAGACTAAGAACGCTCTCGTATGTGGCAACGTCTGACATTAACGTCCTGTGAGTCGAGGCTGAGGCCGTGCCTTAGGATGCGCATCCGTCCGCCGGGCAACTGAACGGTAATTAGAACGCCAATAAAATGAATGCACAAAATACTTACGCTGAATGAAAGTAATTGTCAGTTGATTTTGAGTGAGAGAGGAGATTTTGATGCTACCATTTACGGAAAAGGTCATTCAAATTATCAAAGATATCCCCGAGGGAAAAGTTATGACTTATGGACAAGTAGCAAAGCTCGCGGGGAATCCACGCGCAGCTCGGCAAGTTGCTCGGATTCTTCATACGATGAGCAGAAAACATCACCTGCCATGGCATCGGGTCATTAATGCTAAAGGACAGATCGCGATGAAAGACGAAGGAAAGTTCAATGAACAGCGCTTGTCTTTGGAAGCAGAGGGTATTGAAGTCAACAATGCTGGAAAAGTTGATTTAATGAAATATAGAGAAGAACCCTAGATTAATTGAGTTATTTATGCTATTATTTTCAATTATACACACAATTAGTATTCGCAATATTTATAGTTTTTATTTAGGGGGAGGTAATTCATTTTGGAAACATTAGGTAAAATAAGTAGATTTGCCACAAGTACATTTGCTTTATGGGTTATTATATTTGCAGCACTTAGTTTCTTTATCCCACAAGGTTTTGCGTGGATTGCGCCTCACGTATCGCTATTATTAGGTATTATTATGTTCGGGATGGGACTTACCCTTACCGTTGATGATTTTAAAGGTGTGTTTCTTGCTCCAAAAAGTGTATTAATTGGTGTCGTTGCCCAATATACAATCATGCCTCTCACGGCTTTTGCACTGGCGTATGCTTTTAACTTACCTCCTGAAATTGCAGCGGGAGTAATCTTAGTAGGTTGTTGTCCTGGAGGCACATCCTCTAACGTCATGACGTTTATGGCAAAGGGAAATACCGCATTATCTGTAACAATCACTGCGGTTTCCACATTACTTGCACCAATCATGACACCAACACTCACTTATTTACTCGCAAGCCAATGGCTATCGGTTTCCTTCATGGACATGTTCTTATCGATCGTCCAAGTTGTGTTACTGCCAATTATTCTAGGTGTCGTTATTCGAATGCTGTTTAGTAAGCAAGTCAACAAAAGCATGGATGTCTTACCTCTCATTTCCGTCGTCGGGATAGTTGCGGTTGCTTCAGCTGTTGTAGCGGTCAATAAAGAATCGATCATGACGTCTGGACTATTAATTTTTGCAGTCGTCGTCCTCCATAATTGTATTGGATATTTACTCGGATACATCGCTGCAAAAGCACTTAAGCTGGATTTCAAAGATCAAAAAGCAATTTCCATTGAAGTTGGAATGCAGAACTCAGGGCTCGCAGCCTCTCTTGGTCTCGCTCACTTTACACCAATTGCTGCCGTACCTGGTGCTATCTTTAGTGTCTGGCATAATATTTCAGGTCCGCTCCTTGCAAACTGGTGGGCAAAAAGAAGCCAGGATGATTCAGACGATAAGAAAGCAGCATAATATCTTTTACCATTCCAAGACCTGTATGATAGGATTAACCTCCCTATTATGCAGGTTTTTTCCATGAATGAATCGATTCCTATGTATGATTTCACATCTTTTTGCGAATGGATAATAACATACACTCAAAGATGAGGAGGATGTTCTCTGAAATTTTCTATTCGTGGAGACGCTCATAAACTCTATCTTCGTTTAAAAGAAATGCCAACTGAAGAGATAAAAAAGAGTCGTTATTTACAAGAAACGAAAGCAATAAAAGAATTTTACCAAACGCTCGACAAGGAAACATTACAATTAATTTATTACCAAATAGCAAAAGAAAAGAACGGTACCGGGATCATCCCAATCTTTGCAACAGCGATTCCCTGGCTCCTCTTTCTCTTTGCTAATCCGTTGGAAAGTTTTCTTTTTCAAGATGGAAGTTCCTACTGGATAATTTTCGCATTCCTTTATTTAGTTCTTCTCAGCATCAGTTTAATCTTACATTTTAAAGAAAAAGCATGGGCTGTCGTGCATGTGAAAATTATTCAAGACATTTTGGCGGAGCGGTAGGTATATCTCGTATTTTACTGAGGAAATATATTAGAACCTACTACAAATTCTCCTTGACAAGCAATTCAATATTCGTTAAATTGAAAATAATAGAATATTATAAGCTGCTTAGTCTAATTGACTCTATTGCAGAAATAGAGCAATCCATTAGATAAAACCAGTTATATTGTGCAGATGTATGGAAATATTCTTCCCTATGCCTCTGCCAGTATTGCTGGTTTTTTATATTTTCCATCATTTTAAGGAGGCGTGAATATGGATCAAGAAAAATTAATTGAGTTAGACAAGAGGCATTTCATCCATCCAACTTCATCGATTCAGCAACAGCAGAAAGACGGAGCGAAAATGATTGTTGAGAAAGGAGATGGTATTTATCTGACGGATAAAAATGATAACGTTTACATCGATGCGATGTCATCTCTTTGGAATGTGAATGTGGGACACGGAAGAGATGAACTCGCTGCCGCGGCCGCAGAACAAATGAAAAAGTTAGCTTTTAGTTCAACTTTTTCTACTTTCAGCCATGAGCCAGCGATAGTACTTGCTGAAAAAATCAGCTCTCTTGCTCCCGAAGGATTAAACGCAGTCTTCTTTACATCCGGTGGCTCTGAATCGAATGATACAGCAATCAAACTCGCAAGACATTATTGGCGTGTTCAGGATAAGCCGGAGAGACGGAAAATTATTGGAATCAACCGAGCTTATCATGGCGTTGCTGCTGCCTCGACAAGCGCTACAGGGATTCCTGAATTTTGGAATATGGCAGGGAAAATGATGACAGATATTTATCATGCAGATAATCCATATGGCAATGGCAAAGATAAAGCCCTTTCCTCACTCCGGTCCGTTATTGAAAGTGAAGGTCCTGAAACAGTCGCCGCCTTTATTGCAGAACCGATTCAAGGAGCCGGCGGTGTGCTCGTGCCACCAGAAGGCTACTTGCAAGAAGTCCGGAACCTTTGTGACGAATATGGAATTTTGTATATTGCAGATGAAGTAATCACTGGATTTGGACGAACTGGAAAGTGGTTTGGTGTTGAACATTATTGCGTTACTCCTGACATTATTTCCTTTGCAAAAGGGGTTACAAGCGGGTATATCCAGCTTGGTGGCGTTATTGTCTCTGATCAAATCCATAATGTATTAAAAGAAAAGTCTGCTGGTACTCTTTTCCATGGTTACACGTATAGTGGCCACCCTACTGCGACTGCTGTTGGTCTAAAAAATATTGAAATCATGGAAAATGAAGGACTGCTAGAGAACGCACGGAAAATGGGAGAAGTAATGCTTAATGGTTTTAAAAAGCTAAAAGAAGAACTCGACATTGTTGGAGATGTTCGTGCTGTTGGCTTACTTGGTGCCGTGGAGCTTGTGGAAGATCCTGCCACAAATAAGCGGTTTGCAAGTGATTTGCAAGTAGCTCCGAAAGTAATCGAAGCACTGCATCAGCGCGGTGTGATCTGCCGAGCGGTAACATATGAAGGAACCGATATTATCTGTTTCTGTCCGCCTCTCATTATAAATGAACAACAAATTGAGACAATGATCGGGAAACTGCATGATGCGATACAAGAAGTGAGAAAGGGATTATCTGCTGTTTTAAAATAATAGACATATTGAAATTTGATAAAAACGGGAGGAATATCATGGGTAAATATAGAGTTGCAGTAGATGTTGGAGGCACATTTACAGATGTATTTGTGTTTGATGAGAAATCCAAAGATATCTTTATCGCAAAGACTGCGTCAACTCCAACAAATCCTGAAATTGGAGTCATTAATGGAATTGAAGCTGCAAATATTTCTGGTGACGACATATCAGTCTTTTCTCACGGTACAACGGCTGGAACAAATGCTTTAATCGAAAGAAAACTCCCAAAGACTGCTCTAGTGACTACAAAAGGATTTCGGGATGTAACGGAAATCCGAAGAGGAACGAAATTAGACTTATGGGACGCTTATAAAGACGTCGCACCTCCTTATATAAGAAGACGAGACCGTTTTGAAATAAATGAACGTGTGGACTACTCGGGGAATATCCTTGTTTCAGTTGATGAACAAGAAGTAATCGAACTTGCAAGAATTCTAAAAAGGAGAAATGTGGAGTCCATCGCAATCAGCTTTATGAATGCCTATGTTAATGGTGATAATGAACGGAGCGTAAAAGAAATTTTACAGAGAGAACTACCTGACGTGTATATTTCGTCCTCAAGTGAAGTTTTACCCGAGATTTTTGAGCATGAACGGACAAGTACTACTATTATTAATTCAGTCTTAGGGCCAAAAGTAACTAAATATATTGACGTGCTCCAAAATCAGATTAAAGCAAAAGGCTATGATGGAGAGATTTTGGTTCTTCATTCCGGCGGTGGAGTTATGACTTCCGAAAACGTCCAGAAGTATGCAGGGCGCCTCGCCAGCTCTGGGATAGCTGCAGGAGCAATCGCCAGTAAATATATCGCGGAACTATGTGGATTTAAAAATGCGATTGGACTGGATATGGGCGGTACAAGTACAGACATTTCTTTAGTTTATGATGGCGAATTAAAAACAACAAAAGAATGGTATATCGAATATGGTTATCCAATTGGTTTTCCGAGTATCGAAATTATGACTATAGGAGCAGGCGGCGGAAGTATTGCCCGAATAGATAAAGGTGGATCATTACGAAACGGACCTGAAAGTGCGGGTTCCGAACCTGGTCCTGCCTGTTATGATCTTGGCGGGACAGAACCGACAAATACAGATGCCAATTTAATATTAGGACGACTCAATGAATCTTTATTAGGCGGAGAGATGACTCTAAATAAAGATGCTTCACAAAAAGCACTGGAACCAATTTGCGAAATGTATGGCTATAACGAATTTGAAGCAGCTAATGCAATATTAAAAGTTGCAAATGCAAATATGTCTGATGCTCTGCGGCTCATTTCTGTTCGTAAAGGATACGACCCTCGTGACTTTGCATTAGTTGCTTTTGGAGGAGCAGGTGCTCTTCATAGTGCCTATCTAGCAAAAGAGTTAAGTATACCTAAGGTTATCGTTCCAGCACATCCTGGTGTTGCAGCCGCTTTGGGTTGTTTGCTTGTTGATTTTCGCCACGACTTAACCAAAACATATGTAGCGAATACGGAAGATATAGAAACAGACACCATTGAACAGGAATTTTTAAAAATGGAACAAGAAGCTATAAAACTATTGAAAAATGAGGGCATAGACAAGAAATCTATGAATTTAATCCGTCATCTGGAAATGCGTTATGTTGGCCAGTGGCGCTCTTTAGAAGTCACTGTAGGTAGGCATTTAACATCTCTGGATGCTGCATTGGAAAACTTTCACAAGGAACATGAGCGAGCTTATGCTTTTTCCAATCCTGACCAAAGTGTGGAAGTCTACGGCTTCCGTATAGAGGCTGTAGGCATTGTACCAAAGCCCGAACTACCGAAAGAAGAACCTGTAGGAACCTTGATTGAAGCCTTAAGGGAATACCGAAATGTATATTTTGAAGAAACTGGTGGCTTCATAAATACCCCAATTTATCATCGTCCATCTGTACCAGTAGGCTCTATTATAAGTGGGCCAGCAGTGGTCGAGCAATTGGATTCTACTGTCATTATACCTCCAGACTTTGTTGCTAAGGTGGATAACTATAAAAATATAATTATTTCATTAAAAGGTGTGGTGGAATAAATGGAGAATATATTTAAGACAAAACTAGATCCTGTTACCTTTGAAGTTTTGAAAAATGGTTTTGTTAATTTGGTAGACCAAATGTCCGAACAAATTCTTCGTACCTGCTATTCCTTTGTAATTTATAACCGTGACTTCAGTTCATCATTATGTGATGCGGATGGAAATACAGTCATGCAAGGAACCCAGGATATTGCTGTTCACGTTGGTACTCTTCACTTAACAGCTAAGGCAGTTATTGAAGATTTTGGGAACGACATTCATCCAGGGGACGTTTTCTTAGTAAATGATCCCTACCGCGGAGGTACACATTTTAATGATGTACGAGTCATTCGTCCCGTTTTTCATAAAGGTAAACTAATTGCTTTTATGCAATCAAATGGACACTGGGCAGATATGGGTGGATCGGTTCCAGGATCATTTGATGTGGGTTTAAGAGATCATTACGGTGAAGGGGTTCGGATACCACCTGTGCGCGTATGGAGTAAAGGTAAGTATTTGGAAGATGTCGCAAACTTACTCATTTCTAATATGAGGGTTCCAGAAGAAAGACTTGGTGATTTACGATCGCAAGCCGAAGCGACAAAGGTCGGAGAAAAAGAGCTCCTTCGATTGGTTGATAAATATGGTGTGGATACAGTATTAACAGCTTTTGATGAAGTCCAGGATTATGTCGAGCGCCTGACTAGAGAAAACATCAAGGAGCTTCCAAACGGGACTTGGGAAACTGTTGACTATATAGACATGGATCCAGAACTCGGTGATGGATTAATCCCTATTAAAGTAAAAATGACAATCAATGATGACGAGATTTTCTATGATTTGGGTGGAACCCATGCTTCTATCAGCTGTTTCCTTAACTCATCTTTTGGGGCCTCCTTATCAGGCTTGTATGCAGGGACAAAAACATTTTTTCCCGATATTCCTTTAAACTCAGGATTCTATCGTGTTGTACATGCTAACCTTCCCGAGAATTCTGTTGTTAATGCACCCTGGCCAGTTGCTGTTACCGGTTTCTGTTCAGGTCCCTATGAAAAGATTATGAACGCATGCTTTGAGTTATGGTCTTATGTGATACCCGAACGAGCACTTGCCTGTTCTTTTAACCTTGAATATCTATTAATCGGTGGATGGGATCAACGTGACCGCTACGATAACTTCTTCATGTGGTACGACTGGATGGCTGGTGGGCATGGTGGTAGAAGCAACAGAGATGGTGCAAATGCAATGTCACCTCTATTTGGAGCCGGATTGAGTGTGCAGCCGTGTGAAGGTCAAGAACGCTTAACCCCAGTTGTTACTTCTTATCATCAAATCATTACGGATTCAGGTGGACCTGGTGAATTCAGAGGTGGGTGTGGTGTAGAAAAAGGCGGGACATTAACTAACATTACCGATACGGTTATGTCCGTTTGTTGTGACCGTTCACGTTCTGTAACTTGGGGTATTTATGGTGGACTCCCTTCTAACCCGCATGGAAACTGGTTAAATCCCGGAACAGAGAAGGAACAATTTCTTGGCGCTTTCTTTTCTAATATAAAAGTAGAAGAAGGCGACAGCTTCTCTAGACCCTCAGCAGGTGGTGGTGGTCTTGGTGATCCATTGAATCGACTTCCAGAAGCCATCTTAGAAGATGTTATTGATGGATATGTATCAATTGAGCGAGCAAAAAAGGATTATGGGGTCATCATCAAAGAAATCGATGTTGAACTAGATTTATACGAAGTGCTAGAGAATGAAACAGCTAAGGAAAGAGAATATATCCGAAGAAACCGAAAAGATTGGTTACGTGAAGATGTAAATGTAGTTCATGATTTATATAAAAAGGGAGGGGTAGATGAATTAGATTTAATTCGTCAATACGGAGTGCTAATTGATTTTGCAACTGGTGAATTATTGCATAAATCAACTGAACAATTCAGAGAAATGCTACAAAAACGTTCAGCATCGTACTGGGACTAGATTCCCTATTAAACTATCTTTAGGTGGGATTCCATTCTTACAATGAATCCCACTCTCCATTCCAAATTCCAGCAAGGAGGGCTTAAATGGATTCAGATCAAAAGCTACTAAAACTGTTAGGCAATAAAGACGTATTGGCACTTGCTTTTGGCGCTATGATTGGCTGGGGCTGGGTTGTCACGACAGGGATTTGGATTAATGAAGCTGGGTCATTAGGAGCAATTTTAGCTTTTGTTATCGGTGGGATCATGGTAATCTTCGTAGGTCTTACTTATGCGGAACTCGCTGCTGCGATGCCGCTCGTTGGTGGAGAATTTGTCTATACGTATAAAGCGATGGGCAGGGTACTGTCCTTTATCACAACATGGGCCATCATCTTCGGTTATGTATCTGTTGTCGCTTTTGAAGCGGTTGCCTTACCGACCGTGTTCGAATATTTAATTCCCAATTTCAGCCAAGGCTATTTGTACACAATCCAAGGCTGGGATGTAACGCTTACTTGGGCAGGTACTGGAATGGTTGGCTCGATTCTTATTGCATGGGTGAACTATCGCGGTATCAAACTAACTTCTTTCATCAATATCGTACTGACATTATTAATAATTATCGCAGGTATTTTACTTATTACAGGCAGTAGTGTTTCCGGCACAACTGCAACAATGGAACCATTCTTTCAAAAAGGATTTTCCGGATTACTGACCGTTATCGTCATGACTCCATTCATGTTTGTTGGCTTTGATGTGATCCCTCAAGCTGCAGAAGAAATAAATCTACCGAAAAAACGAATTGGTCAACTACTTATTTTTTCTGTTATTTTGGCGGTTATCTGGTATGTTTCTATTATTTTTGGTGTTTCACGGGTCATGACACCTTCAGAACTTGCAGCAACAAACTTAGCAACTGCGGATGCGATGAGTAACGCTTATGGCGGAAGTCAATTAATGGCTAATATTCTTGTCCTTGGCGGAATCGGCGGGATTTTGACAAGCTGGTTAGGTTTTTACGTTGGTGGTAGTAGAGCAATTTATGCCCTCGCAAAAGCTGGCATGTTACCAAAATTCCTAGGCGAGTTACACCCTAAATACCGGACTCCACATAAGGCAATCATTCTTATCGCAGTTATGTCCACGATGGCACCACTGCTCGGCCGCCCTGCTCTTGTCTGGTTTGTCGATGCTGGTGGAATCGGGCTTGTGATTGGTTGGTCCATGGTCGCACTTTCCTTTGTCATCCTCAGAAAAAAAGCACCGGAAATGGAGCGGCCATTCAAACTTCGCGGCGGATCGGTACTTGGCTGGATTGCAACCATCCTCGCATTTGGAATCGCCACTTTATATTTACCAGGCATGCCATCCGCTTTAGGTATTCCAGAATGGATCATTATCGGATTCTGGTTCTTAATTGGAGCAGCTTTTTATAATTATTCTATGCGTAAATATGGAAAAGAAAACGTAGAAGAACATATGAAAAAAGAAATTGACCGCATCGCTTAATATTGTTTACAAAAATTTTAGAATATACTATAATAAAACTAATGAATCGTGTTAAGGCGCATCCACGCCCATGTCACATGATCAATGTAGCAATTTAAATAGTAAACTGCCTAATCTGTTTACAGTCCCTACCAGGATTGTTCCAACAGTCAAAAGCCAGTTCAAATTGATTTACAGGATGCTGTATATCATTTGAGCTGGCTTTTTTAATACATTTGAAAGGAGGTTCATCCATGGCTCTTTCCAATTTTAAAGTTCTAGATCTGTCCCGGGTACTCGCCGGTCCTTATTGCACGATGATTCTAGGTGACCTCGGTGCAGAAGTGATTAAAGTCGAAGCACCCGGCGGGAGTGATGATACCCGTAAATGGGGTCCTCCCTTCCAAGAAGGTGTGAGCGCTTATTACCTAAGTGCGAATCGGAACAAGAAAAGTATTACGGTCGATTTAAAGACGGAGGAAGGAATCAGCTTCATTAAGAAATTAGTAAAAGAAAGTGATGTCATTATCAACAACTTCAAAACTGGCACAATGGAAAGACTTGGACTCGGGTTTGAAACCGTTTCAAACTTAAATCCTGGAATTGTATTCTGCTCCATCACCGGTTTTGGCGAAACAGGACCAAATAAGGCGATGCCCGGCTATGATTTTATCGTGCAAGCAATGAGCGGCTTGATGAGTATCACAGGAGATAAACATTCTGGACCGCAAAAAGTTGGTGTCGCTATTACAGATGTGTTAACAGGGCTATATGCCTGTATCGGCATCCAAGCTGCACTGCTTGAAAGAAACTTCTCTGGCAAGGGACAGAAACTTGATATTTCACTCTATGACAGCGCGGTCAGCTCGCTCGTTAATATTGGGAGTAATTATTTACTGTCAGGGAAAATCCCTGAAGCACTCGGTAATCATCACGCCAATATCGTGCCATACCAGACATTTAAAACAATAGATGGCGAAATTGTTATTGCGGTTGGCAATGATAACCAATATAAAGCATTATGTACCGTTCTCGGAAAACCAGAATTAAGTACAGATGTTAGATTTTTAACGAACCCAGATCGCGTACAGCACCGAGAACAATTAGTTCCATTGTTAGAAGAAGTATTTGCAACGAAACCCACCAACTATTGGCAAAAGCGTTGTAATGAAAATAATATTCCATGCGGACCGATACAAAATTTAGAAGAGGTAACGAAAGACCCGCAGCTCCTTGCTCGAGAAATGTTTATCAGTACCGAACATCCGACTGCCGGACATATTAAAATGATTGGCAGTCCACTCAAATTATCGAGAACTCCCGTAACATACCGTCACCACCCGCCTAACGTTGGGGAGCATAATGAGGAATTCATGAATCAAAAAACAAAAAACTAAATTTGGGAGATGATCAGATGAACTTTGAATTCACGGAAGAACAAAATATGCTACGTAAAACAGTTAGAGATTTTACCGATAAAGAAATCATGCCGTATATTGCCGATTGGGACCGCACAGGACAATTTGATCCACGTATAATTGACAAAATTTCCGAACTCGGTCTCATGGGGGTATGTATCCCAGAGGAATATGGCGGTAGCGGCATGGATTACAATTCCCTTGCGATTGTCTGTGAAGAGCTTGAACGCGGCGATACGGCATTCCGTACTGCCGTTTCCGTCCATACCGGATTAAATAGCATGACGTTGCTGCAATGGGGGACAGAAGAACAAAAGCAGAAATATCTCGTTCCACAAGCAAAGGGGGAAAAAATCGGCGCATTCGGTCTTACGGAACCAGCTGCCGGATCGGATGTTGCAGCTTTAGAAACGAGCGCTGTTAAAGATGGAGACCATTATATTTTAAACGGTCAAAAGACATGGATTTCCCTTTGTGATCTCGCAGACAACTTTTTAGTGTTTGCCTATACTGGTGATAGGTCAGAAAAACATAAAGGAATTTCCGCTTTTATCGTGGAGCGGGAGTGGGATGGTTTTTCCTCTAAAGCAATTAAAGGGAAACATGGTATCCGTTCTGGGAATACTGGGGAAATCTTTTTCGATAACGTGAAGGTACCGAAAGAAAACCTGCTTGGTGAAGAAGGAGAAGGCTTTAAGATTGCCATGTCAGCCCTTGACAATGGACGCTTTACCGTTGCAGCCGGTGCCGTTGGGCAAATTATGGCTTGTCTCGAGGCTAGTGTGAAATACTGTCAGGAACGGGAAACTTTCGGGAAAGAAATTGGGAAGCATCAACTTGTACAACAGATGATTGCCAAAATGGAAGCTGGTTTTCAAATGAGCAGACTGCTCGTTTATCGTGCGGGGGCGTTAAAAAATCAAGGCAAACGGAACACGAGAGAAACATCCCTTGCCAAATGGCAGGCTTGTGATTTTGCCAACCGGGCTGCGGATGACGCCGTCCAAATCCACGGGGCATACGGCTACTCTGATGAATACCCGGTAGAAAGATATTTACGTAACTCAAAAGCCCCTGTTATTTATGAAGGGACGAGAGAAATTCATACGATTATGCAAGCGGAATATGTTCTTGGCTACCGTCAGGATAAAACGCTTAATCGAATGCTGCCAGCTTGGGAAGAATCATCAACCGTTCCTGGTCTCTAATTATTAGTGAAGGAGGGTGTTTAAATGCAGATTGAGACGATGACAAAAAGCTTATTCATTAATGGTTCCTGGAGAGATGTTGACGGAAAAACAGAAACAGTCTATAACCCAGCCACGCTAGAACCAATCACAGAAGTTGCTTATGCCGGAAAAAAAGAAACGGAAGAAGCAATTGAAGCTGCAGCAGAAGCTTTTCTCTCCTGGAGTGAGACGACAGGACGTGAGCGTTCGACCATTTTGTATAAAGCACACCAGCTCATGTTGGAAGATGCAGAACGGCTTGGCGAAATTTTGACAATGGAACAAGGAAAGCCATTAAATGAAGCAATCGGCGAAGTAAAAGGTGCAGCCGCCTTCTTACTCTGGTATGCCGAAGAAGCAAGCAGAGGTTACGGGGAATGGATCCCTTCTTCCAATAAGGGTAAACGGATGCTCGTCATCCCACGCCCTGTTGGAGTTGTTGGAGCAATTACGCCTTGGAACTTCCCAGCCTCTATGATCACTCGAAAAATTGCTCCTGCTTTAGCAGCAGGATGTACCGTCGTCTTGAAGCCAGCTCCTGAAACACCGCTTTCTGCTATCGAGATTATGAAAGTTTTTGAGGAAGCTGGTATGCCTAATGGAGTTGTCAACTTAATTACTGGTGATTCCAAAGCAATTGGCGAGGCTCTGCTTGAAAGTAAAGAAGTACGCCATATTACATTTACCGGATCAACCGCAGTTGGAAAATATTTAATGCAAGAAAGTGCCAACCATGTGAAAAAGCTGTCACTTGAACTTGGTGGCCATGCACCAAGTATTGTTTTTGAGGATGCTGATCTTGAGAAAGCAGCAACACTCGTGCTAGGAAGTAAATTCAGAAATAACGGTCAGACGTGTATCTGTACGAACCGTCTATATGTCCACGAATCCATTGCCGAACAATTTACTGCAAAATTAACAGCAAAAGTAGCACAATTAAAGATTGGTTCAGGCTTAGAGAAAGGTACGGAGATTGGACCTTTAATCAATAAGAAAGCTTTAGATAAAGTCCATTACCATTTGGAAGATGCTGTAAATAAAGGAGCAAAAGTTCTGAATGGAGGCGCTTCATGGGATGGTACTTTAAAAGGGCATTTCTATCAGCCTACGATTCTGTCTGAAGTGACAAACGATATGGTTATTATGAATGAAGAAACCTTTGGACCGATCATTCCGATTCAAACATTTAACGATGAAAGCGACGTAATTAATAAGGCAAATGATACAGACTATGGATTAGCCTCTTTTATCTTCACAGAGAATACGAGTCGGGCAATCCGAGTTACGGAAAAGTTGGACTACGGTATTGTCGGTGTCAATGATGTCTTTCCTGCCAGTCCAGAAGCTCCTTTCGGTGGTATCAAACAATCTGGAAACGGTAAAGAAGGCGGACATCACGGGATGGATGAATTCCTTGAACAGCAATTTGTTTCGATTGGGATTTAGTAAATAATTATGGTGAGTCCTCTGGCATGCCAGAGAGGACTCACCATTTTTCATTCTGTTATTTAGGTGTTTTTACCACATTCTCGTACTGTTTATATAAATCCTTCATTGCTGAAGCAAGCGCATTACCTGCTTTTCCTAAATAATGCTCTTTAATTGCTTGCACAGGCTTATCAATTCCATCTTGCAAACTATGCCCCTTTAGTAAATATTGAACAAAATCTCTACCATGCTCTGTTGCGAGTGTACAACTTGCCGTCACGATTACCCCATACTTCTTATCGATTTCCGCAGTAATGGTCAGCGTTTCATAGATATTTTTTGCTGCCATCCCTGATGGTAGTCTCGAATGTCCTGCGATAAAGACTGTGTTCATCTCTCCATCTCCTCTAATTTTGAATTCTCTATATTATTAATATACCATGATTTGTATATCTTTTTATAATTTCTTTAGTATTACAAAAGATACTAAGATTATGGGAAGAGTCAAGGCAAAAAAACTACTATGATAAATTACGTGCAGCGGACAAATCGAGCAGCAACCTTTCTAAGTACCCCAAAGATCGCAATCAAGAGAGTGTGGGAGCTAGCAAATAATAAAAGCGCCCAGACTTCGGACGCTTGTCAAAATAATTATTTACCCTCTACACCACTCAAGCGCGGCTTCATCAACAATAACCGTAACGTTTTCATGCTTTTTCAAAATTGATGCTGGGAAGTCCTCTGATATATCGCCATGTAGCAATTTTGCTGTTGCATCTGCTTTGGTTTCCCCGGAAACGAGTAAAAGAATTTCTTTACTGTTCATGATTGTCTCAATGCCCATCGAAATTGCTTGTGTTGGCACTTCCTCAATGGAATGGAAGAATCGTGCATTTGCTTGAATGGTGGACTCATCTAAATCAACAATATGTGTCTTACTATCGAAAGACGTTCCTGGTTCATTGAAACCAATATGTCCATTTCCGCCAATCCCTAGTACTTGAACATCAATTCCGCCTGCCTGTTCAATTGCACGTTCATGTTCCATGCATTCCTTTTCCAAATCCGCAGCAACCCCGTTTGGGATGTGAACACGGTCTGCGGCAATATCTACCTGGCTAAATAGTTTTTCATTCATAAAATTATAATAGCTATTTGGATCATTTTGTTCTAATCCGACATATTCATCCAAATTGAAAGTAGTTACATTTTTAAACGATACCTCGTCTTGCTGGTGCTTTTCAATAATTCGTTGATAGAGCCCTTCTGGTGTGGAACCAGTTGCTAAACCAAGAACCGGGTTTTTCAACGAATTGATACGATCAACCATAAATTCGGTTGCTTTTTCGCTCATCTCATCATAGTCTTTTACTTTGATAACGTTCACTATACAATTTCCTCCCCCGGGCTGGTACATGTCAAATTAACTACGTGCTTTATTTTACCCACGTTTAATTTCCCATGTCGTTATTTTTTAATCCTGATGTTGGTATGCTAATGCGCCGCGGCATATCGTATATTTAATGTTTAGATCATCATCGACCAATAGGATGTCGGCGTCCTTCCCTAGTGTAATACTACCTTTTTGATCGTAAATACCAATTTGTTTCGCCGGATTAACAGAAGCCATCTCAACAATATTACGTAGCGTAACACCTTCTAGCTTAAGCATTTGTTTTGCGCCTTCATGCATTTTCAAAATACTGCCCGCTAATGTTCCATCTTCTAAAACAGCTCTATCATTTTTTACTTTAACTGGCTGACCACCAAGCTCATAGTCTCCATCTGGCAGCCCTTTAGCCCGCATCGCATCCGTAATTAAAATAATCCGCTCACTGCCCATGTTATTATAAATTAATTGCAGCATTTCTGGGATAACATGAATTCCATCCGCAATCAGCTCTGCTCGTAAGTCTTCCAATTGAAATGCAGCGCCAACTGCACCAATATCACGGTGATGGATTCCGTTCATTGCATTGCAAAGGTGGGTAAGTTGGCTAACTCCTTGTGATACTGCCGTTTTTATTCCAGCAAACCCAACATCTGTATGTCCTGCTGATACATTTACACCAGACTGTGCGAGATGTTTTATAAAAAGACCTTCTTCATCATGCTCTGGAGCCATCGTAATTGTTTTTATATTGCTGCCTGATTGTGCCTGCCATTTCTTAAATTGTTCTAAATCCGGTTTAACAATATACTCCTTTGGCTGTGCCCCTGCTCTTGACTTTTCTACAAAGGGACCTTCTAAATGGACACCAACCATTTCCGCCTGACCCGGTTTATTTAGATAACGCGCAGCATTTTCTAAGGCTTTCGAAATGTTATCGGGTGACTGCGTAATCGTTGTTGCGAGAAAGCTTGTCGTGCCTTCCATTGGTAAAATCGATGCAATTTTGTCTAGCGCTTCTTCCGTTGCATCCATCGTATCTGCCCCATTTGCACCGTGGATGTGACCATCGATAAATCCAGGGATGGCGTTTAACCCGGTCGCATCAATAATGTGAGCGTCCTCAGGAAGAGTCTGTGTGAAGGACTCTCCCTCCAAAAGGCTTTGAATCTGTTCATTTTCAATGTAAATCCCACCATTTGGGATAACTTTATCTTCCAGATAGATTTTAGCATTTTTTATAAGAATGGACTTATTGGTTTCCATTGTTCGCGCCCTCTCCCCAAATTTCTGCTAATGCTATTTGTCTTCAGCTGTTATAATAACCGTTTCTCCTGCTTTAGCTGTCTTTTCAGATGTAAAGTGATAATTTTTCTTTCCTTCTGCACTATTGGTAATGACAATTGGCGTAATTGTATTTGATGCATGTTCACCAATGTATTCCAAATCTGCTTCCATCAAAAGCTGACCAGCTTTTACTTCATCATCAACATTTATCTTTGCTATAAATCCTTTACCTTTAAGTCCAACTGTCTCCAGTCCAATATGGATTAGAATTTCTACGCCACCTTCTGTAACTAGTCCGATCGCATGCTTCGTTTCAGCAACTTGAATTACCTTTCCGTCTACAGGCGAATAGATCTTTCCATCTTCCGGAATAATGGCAATCCCTTCACCCATCATTTTTTCGCTAAATACTGGATCCGGAACTTCTTCCAAAGGTACAATCTTTCCATTTACTGGTGCAACTATATTTTCTTCCTTTTTTTGCTTGAATAATTTTTTAAACACGGCTGATTTCCTTTCTTGTTTTAGGATCATCACTATCTACTATTAAATCATATCTTTAATTTCATGAGCAAATCGGGCAGTAATATCTTTTGGCCTTGTAATTGCACCACCGACGACTGTCGCATATACACCTAATTCAAAAACGCGTTTCAGCATTTGCGGTGTCATAATATTTCCTTCGGCAATTACTGGCTTATCGACGGCACGTAGTATCTCTTTTAAAAAGGCAAAATCATCATCATATAATTTCTTACCTTTTGTATGCTTGGTATAACCATGTAATGTCGTTCCGATGTAATCAAATCCTAATTTTTCAGCAATAACAGCTTCTTCCATTGTTGATATATCTGCCATCAATTCAACATTTGGTGCTTTCTCTCTTGCATAGAAAACTAATTCCTCCAAAGTTTTTTCGGGTCTTTGGCTGATTGTGGCGTCCATTGCAATAACTTCACAGCCACTTTCAATTAATTCATCAATCTCTTTACTCGTTGCAGTGATATAGACATCAGATCCTTCATAATCCCGCTTTACAATTCCAATAACAGGAAGATCTACTTCTTTTTTTATTTCGATAATATCTTCTTTTGAATTGGCTCGAATTCCTTTTCCCCCACCTTGAGCAGCAGCAAGTGCCATCTTACTCATGATAAAGGACGAATGAAGCGGTTCGTCTTCTAATGCTTGACACGATACAATTAAATTTCTCGGTAATTTCAAAACAGTCATCTCCTATTACTTCTCCAATTCTTCCTCAACCTCATTTTTAATAACAGAAACCTGTGGTCCGTAGATTACTTGTACGCCTTCACCTTTTACAATAACACCTTTACTTCCTGTTTGCTGTAAGGCATCCTTGTCTACCATTTCGCCATCTTTAACCGTGACACGCAATCTCGTCGCACAATTATCGACATCAACAAGGTTATCTTTTCCACCCAATGCTTGAATAATTGCAAGTGGTCGCTCCTCACCGGAACCTTGAGTTGTTTGTACTGTCGTATCATCTTCTGCCTTCTTGTCTTCACGTCCAGGTGTTTTAAAATTAAACTTCCTAATCAAGAAAGTGAACGTAAAGAAATATAAGAAGAACCAAATGACTCCGATTGGGATAACATACATCCAGTTCGTTAAAGCCTGACCTTGTAATATTCCAAATAAAATAAAGTCAATAAATCCTCCTGAGAAGGTTTGTCCGATTGTTATTTGGAAAATATGTGCTAGCATAAATGCTAAACCGTCAAAAATTGCATGGATCACATAAAGCACTGGTGCGATAAATAAGAATGAGAATTCCAATGGCTCTGTAATACCCGTTAAAAAGGACGTCAATCCAGCTGAAAGCATTAATCCACCGACAACCTTTTTATTTTCAGGCTTCGCAGTTCTATAGATGGCATAAGCTGCCCCTAATAATCCAAACATCATCGTGATAAATCGCCCAGACATAAAACGTGAAGTACCTTCAAAGAATTTCGTTGTCGTTGGATCACCCAATTGCGCAAAGAAAATATTTTGTGTTCCCTGGATTAATTGCCCACCAATTTCTAACGCTCCACCTAAGCCGGTTTGCCAGAAAGGTAAATAGAAAATGTGATGCAGTCCAAATGGGCCTAATAAACGCAAGATAAAGCCATAGAAGAATGTACCAATATATCCTGTTGCATTAACAATATCCCCAAAGCTAAAAATACCATTTTGAATAATCGGCCATACAAAATACATGACCGTTCCAAGAATAATTGCAGAAAAAGAAGTTACAATTGGAACAAATCGTGATCCTCCAAAGAATCCTAAGAACTGTGGCAACTCAATTTTATTAAATCTATTATGCAGCATACCTGCCATAATCCCAACAAGAATTCCGCCAAAAACACCCGACTCTAATGTTTGAATTCCTAATGTAACACCTTGCCCAACTGCTGAAAGATTATCTGCTGCAAGGCTATCTGTAATAATTAAAATAGCATTAATTGTTGCATTCATGACAAGGTAACCAATTAATGCAGCTAACCCTGCGGTACCTTTATCTGATTTAGCGAGACCAATGGCAACACCTACCGCAAAGATAACCGGTAGATTCGCAAACACAATGTCCCCAGCAGAACTCATTATCGTAAAAATTGCTTGAAGCCAACTTTGGTCTAAAATTGGATAAACACTAACTGTATTTGGATTAGATAAAGCACCACCGATACCAAGCAAAAGACCTGCTGCAGGCAGAATAGCAATTGGAAGCATAAACGATTTCCCAAATTGCTGCGCTTTACCGAAAAACTTTTTCATAAAAATAACACCTCCGGAAAATTATTTTCATAAACATCTTAACAACCGCTTTCATTTATGTCAATATAATATTGAATCGCAATGATGGTATAATGTTTAAAGTTAAGAAGGGAGATGAAGCCGTTGAATTTCGAAAATAGGATTCAAAAATATAACGCTGTACTGACCGAAAGCGATCGAAAAATTACAAAGTATCTACTTGCAAATAAAGTTACTATACGTGATAAAACCATTATCGATTTAGCAGAGGAAATTCAAGTATCTCCAGCTAGTATAACCAGGTTTTGCAAAAAAATTGATTTCAGCACGTTTCAGCAAATGAAATACTCCTTAATCGGCACAAGTACAGAGAATAAGAAAAGTGATCATACATTCGATACAGTCTATAACTATTATCAGACGATTATCAAATCAACCCAGCAATTTTTCAGCGAAGAACAAACAGCTAGAATTGTAAATCTTATTTTAGACTCAAATAAGGTATTATTTTGTGGAATTGGCAACTCCGGATTGGTTGCACATGAGTTCAACAGCAGAATATATCGAATGGGAATCACTTCAGAATCTGTAACCGATGCACATGATCTGTTAATGAAAAGCAGTCTACTGAAAGAAAATGATTTGCTCGTTTGCTTCTCTAATTCTGGTAAAACTAAACCAGTTATCGATTCGGCAAAAATAGCAAAATCCAATAACGCAACAATTATTGTCGTAACTAATTTTGAACAAACAGCTTTAACCGAACTCGCGGACGAGGTTGTTCTCATCTCAAGCTATAAATACATTGATGATGCCAAGTTCATAAATTCTCAATTACCAGGACTCTTCCTGCTTGATTTATTAACCTACAAATTACTTAATCATGAAGATTTAATGCAGGCACGTCAACGAACATTAGATGCCATTGAGAAATATAGTTAATGAATAGGCTGGAGTTCTGAAAACTAAATTATGAGATACGAAAATAGCTGCTAGCATGATCTTCTACAAAATTCAAGAAATGTTGACGTTTAAACGAGTAAAATAAGGCGTGGGAGCTAACACTGAAAAAAAGTGTAAACCTCACGCCTCTGTTCACTGCCATATCCTGCATCCGCGACAATGTGTTCCGGCAGTTCGAAAAAATTTTCTTCAATCGAGTCGAGAAAAGATTGGGAATATAATGCTGACGAAGATACCTTTTTGGCCCAAATGGACGAGAAGTACGGTTTAGCCATCATTAAACACGAACAGACAGGTACGGATTCACCCGTGAATTTAAAGTGTACGAATGTGAGGACTGTTCGGGCTGTCTACTCCGGGATTTATGCACGAAAGCAAAAGAAGGGAACAACCGAAGAGTCTACAAATTAATGAAAAGTGGAGTCCCAAAAAGAATATATACGAACGAAGTTTTCAGACGAGAAAACTGGTAAAATTTATGGAAAACGTAAAATCGACGTTGAACCAGCGTTCGGTTTCCTGAAGGCTAATTTGGGTTTCATTCGTTTTTCCGTCAGAGGAAAACAGATAGTGTAGAATGAATTAGCCTTTGCATTGATGGCGGTGAATTTGAGTGAAAACGCCACCATGAACGGAAAATTGTGCCGGGATAGGAAAAATCACAAAAAAAGGTTCCGAGCAAATTTTTATTGCTTGTCTACGAAAATAGAGCAATAGCAATGGTAAAAGTAATAGCCATTGTTATCGCTCTATTTTTAATCCTGTGAATTGACACTGCGAGTTTTCGGCATTTGTCCAAATTCGAGCAGTAAAACTGCAGTGATCAACTTAGGTAACTAATGGACTCTGTTAACCTTAGATTAAAGCCAGTTCTACAATGGCCCCAGCTGCAGACATGCTGAAATGTTCGACAGACATTACCGGCTCTCCTCCTTCAATCGAAGTTCCCTCAACCGACGAACTACTTCATCTAATCGCTCTTTACTAACCGTTAGAGCAATTCGAATATAGCCTTCACCTGATGGTCCAAAAGCTGTTCCTGGGGTAACAATCACTCCAGCCTCCTCTAGCAATTTGTTAGCAAAACTGTTCGCCGTAAATCCAGTGGGAACCTTCGCCCAAAGAAAAATGGTTCCTCTCGTTTTTTCTGTAGAAATCCCTAATTCGTTTAGCGCCGTGTATAGCTTTTCCATCCGCTCTTGATAAATGGCATTATGCTCCTTGACTACGGATAAATCACTCTTTAAAGCTGTAGCCGCCGCCTTTTGTACAGCAAGAAACTGGGAAGAATCAATATTACTTTTCAATGTGGCCAAGGCTTGAATGACATGCTTATTTCCAACCACATAGCCGATTCGCCAGCCTGCCATATTAAAGCTCTTTGATAATGAACCAAATTCCACTGCATAATCCTTGGCGTCTGGGACTTGCAGGACACTCGGAGCTTTATAACCGTCAAATGTTATCAGATTATATGCCGCATCGCTCGCAAGCAAAATTTTATTATTCTTTGAAAAAGTTGCTGCTTCCCGAAACGTGTTTAATTCAACAGTGGCACCTAGCGGATTGCTTGGATAATTTAACATCAAAAGTTTGGCCCGTTGCTTGTTCCTTTTAGAGATCCTGCCAAACTCTGGAATATAACCCTTTTCTTCATTTAAAGGCAATAATATACTTTCACCACCAGCCAAAAGGACCCCTTTTTGATATACTGGATAGCCCGGATCAGGGACAAATACCGCGTCACCCGGGTTTAAAACCGCCTGAAACAGATTAACAATCCCTTCCTTCGAACCGATTAGTGCCAAAACCTCTGTATCGGGATCCAGATCAACAGCATATTGTTTTTTATAAAATTCCGCAACCGCCTCTTTAAATTCAGAACAGCCACTGTACGGGGAATAACGATGGTTATCAGGATTCTTTGCCTCAAGCACGAGCCGCTCATAAACAAAATCGGGTGTAGGTAAATCAGGAGCACCAATCCCTAGATCAATAACATCGACTCCCTCTTTCTCGAGTTCCGCTTTTTTACGTTGGAATTCGGAAAATACGTAGGCTGGTAAACTTTTCACCCTATCCGCTATCGTAATCATTTTTAACCTCCCAAATAGGTCATTCTTTTCTTATTTCTATCGTATTGAAGGTATCGCTTTTTTAGAAGAAAAGGAAAGAACAATCCTCTTCTAGAAACTCCACTTTTCAAAGTTTTGTAATACTCCTAAGCTTTCCAACATAATTTGTAATAACTTGGATAGCTTGCCTTTTCTATGAGTTAACAAAGAACATTTAAAATGTGGACAAAATAAAGAGGAAAAAGGGGATCGATAAAGTTGAGGATAAAGAATTTAATTTATTTTTTTGTTGATGGGATGTATATTACTCGTACTTGCTGCTTGTGGAGAGGGGAAGAAAAATATAGCAATTGGTCCTCCAGCAAGTGAGACGAATACGGCATCAAGTTTAATTCTTGATGCATATGGGATCGATGATGGTGATTACAATGCGTATCAAGAAGGATTTGGTGATGCAGCAGATGGCGTACAGGATGGAAATATTGATATATCAATTGGTATTTTAGGCTTGCCTGCAGGTAACATTGAAAGCCTGCAAGCATCTGTTGGGGATGTGAAAATGCTAGGACTCTCGGATGAAGCGATCGCACATATTGAAGAAAATAGTGGGTACAAACGTTTCACCATTCCACAAGATACGTACGATTTTCTTGAATCAGATGTTGAAACTGTTACGGCTTATGCAATTCTAATGGCAAGCACCGATACAATTGATGAAGAGCTTGGTTATGAGCTTGCAAAAAGTATGGTTGAGAATGCGAACGAAAATACACATGCACAGTCCGAACATATGACATTAGAAAATGCTCTTCTTGGGGCAGAGGGACTACCAATTCATCCAGGTGCAAAACGTTATTATGAAGAACAAGGCTTAACAGTAGACAATCCTGTAGCAGAATTAAATACAACGGAAGCGAAACCTGAGCTTATATTAGGAACGGGCAGTCAAGGCGGAACCTATTATCCTCTTGGAGGAGAAATGGCTAATATTTGGAATAACCATTTCGATGGCATCAATATAACGAATACGGAAACTGGAGCATCGATTGAAAACCTTGTTGGAATTCGTAACGGGGATATTGACCTTGGTATGACCGTTCATGTTCCAGCACAAGCTGCAATTAATGGGGAAGCGGATTTTGAAGGAGAGAAAGTTGAGAACGCCGCTTTTATCGGTCATATTTATCCAGAGGTTATTCAAATTATAACCCGTGAAAGTACTGGTATCGAGAGCCTTGATGACTTTTAATTTCATCATTCGCAAATGTTGGGGATCTTTTAACCAGGAAGGTCCCTCATCGTTTAGCTTCTCCGTAAGGGTGTGATTAGATGAAAGAAAACCAAGAAATCAACGTAAAGGAAATTTTAGAGAAATACGATAAAGAAAGTAATTTCCGGGAGAATATCGGCAAATGGGCATGGATTGTAACATTTTTAGGTGTTGCCTTAACCACTTTCCATTTATATACAGGATACTTTGGAAACCTCCCATCCCAACAGCAAGGTGCTGTCCACCTAGGAACTGCGCTTGGTATTATCTTTTTGCTTTTCCCGGCAAAAAGTGGTCTGCAAAAAATACAGAAGACGGTACCATGGTATGACGTTCTTCTCGCATTTTTGGCCATGTATGTGACTTATCATAAAGTCATCTTTTTTGATTCAGTTCTCGAGAGTCGGATTGCAGGCTACAGTATGCTCGATACAATCATTTCCATACTCGGTATCTTTCTCTTACTCGAAGCAACCCGTCGTACAGTTGGTTTACCAATTGTAATTGTAGCTGGAGTTACGCTACTTTATGCTTTATTTGGTAATATCATACCAACACAGATCTTGTCTCATCCTGGTTTTGCTTTTGACCGCTTGGCAACAGATTTATGGTATAAGGAAAGTGGTGTTTTCGGGACACCCATTCAAATTTCAGCTAAGTTTATTTTCCTCTTTCTGTTTTTCGGTGTAGTCCTCGTACAAACAAAAATTGGTAAATTTTTCAATGACCTTGCATTCGCGTTAACAGGGAGATATACAGGTGGAACGGCAAAAGCAGCCGTCGCGGCTAGTGCATTGCAAGGAATGGTTTCTGGAAGTTCTGTTGGTAATACCGTCGCTTCCGGTTCCTTTACCATTCCGATGATGAAGAAGGCAGGATTTAAACCAGAGTTTGCTGCGGCAACAGAAGCATCAGCGTCAACAGGTGGACAAATTATGCCTCCGGTAATGGGAGCCGCAGCATTTATTATGATGGAATACTTAGGCGTGTCCTACGCAACAATCATGATTGCTGCTGCAGTTCCAGCTGTCTTATATTTTACAGGGATATTTATCGGAACACACTTTGAGGCGAAGCGATTAGGTATTGTTGGTCTGCCAAAGTCAGAACTCCCGAGTTTCCGTAAATTAATGATTAAAAATGGATATATGCTTTTACCATTAGTCATCGTCATCGGCACAGTCATGATTGGGTTCACCCCACAGCGGGCTGCTTTATTAGGGATTTTGTCAGCTTTTTTGATAAGTTTAGTTAGAAAAGAAACGAGGCTCAATTTTAGGCAAACGATTCATGTACTTGAACAAGGAGCGCGTGTCGCTTTACCGGTAATAGCTGCAGTTGCTACGGCTGGTATTATTGCTGGAGTAGTCAGTATCACCGGTCTCGGTTCTAAATTTGCTTCCGGTATTATTGCATTATCAAGTGGACATTTATTTTTAGCGCTATTTTTCACGATGATCGCTTGTCTGATTCTTGGAATGGGATTACCGACAACGGCTAATTACGTGGTAACAGCAACGATTGCAGCACCAGCACTTATTATTGAATTCGGTGTAGCTCCAATCGCTGCACATATGTTTGTTTTTTATTTTGGAATTGCAGCAGATATTACACCACCTGTCTGTCTTGCCGCATATGCTGGAGCGGGAATAGCGAGGGCGAATCCATTTAAATCCGGAGTCATCGCAGTGAAGCTCGCAATTGCGGCATTTATTATACCGTATATATTTGTTTATGATTCAATTCTCGTTCTAATAGATGTTACACCAGTAAGGCTTGTCATTGCTCTTGCAACAGCATTATTGGGTATGATCGCTGTTAGCAGTGCAGTCATCGGCTTCTTTGTCCGGAATTCTTATTCTTGGGAGCGGATCATTCTTTTCGTCGCTGGTATTATCTTGATCGTTCCAAATATAATAAGCAGTACGATCGGTTTCGTTTTAGTATTAGGGATCTGGTACATTCAAAAACGACGTAAGGACGACAATGGAAATATGGGGATGAATGTGTCGGTATAAGAAAGTTTTAAAGTACCAAAATAACAAATTGACAAAAACGGATTAAACAATAAAAAAATAACGGAAAAAAAGCTAGAATTGGTGATCACTACCTTCATCTTATCTAGCTTTTTTAACAACAACGAAAGACAACACATAACCTCCTAAAACATCTCCCCCAATATCCAATGAATTGTAAAATTTTTAGGTATATTAGTCCTAATTCATCACACTCGATTGTCGAATGAATCTACTGACTTTTTATATCCTCTCCCCCTTTCCTCACCAATCTAGTACCTCAAGCTTAGTTATATTCTCCCCATCTTTCCTAAAAGTAGCATAAATGTCCCGAATAAAACTTTTTTCGTCAAAGTGTGCAATTTTAGGTTTTATAGAAATTATTGTAAATATTTATTATAATTAACTAATTGAAGCCTGTTTAAGGTTGTATTATAATCATCAATTTTGCCTTTATTAATATAGAAAGGAGGAAAAAAGGATGGAAGAAACCACAATTTCTGATGGGAAACATTGTGAGTTCATGTGGGCAAATAAATTTATAGCAGAAAATGAATTAATTTTCCGGAATCGTTTAATAAAGTCATTTTTGCTTAAGAAGGAAAATTATTTTTTGCTAAATCAATCCATCCGCCATCCAACGCCAGAAACGAATAATGCTTTAGATAAGGCATTCCAAGATCATTTTGCCGAGATCAGGTTAATTAGTCAATTATCAAATGAATTGAGAAGACATGCCATTCGTTATGACAAGAAGGTTAACTTGTACAGAAGAAGTCAATTACTAATTTTGGACCAGCCAATCCATGACGAAACAGAGAATAGCATATCTTTCAAAGATGTTATCACAGATAAGCATGCTATCCCTGTTGATGAAGCGGCGCTAGAAAATAACCAGGATTTGCAATGCTATCTTGAAAATCCAACTCTTTTTCAAGCTTTTTCTTCCCTTACTTCTAGGCAGAAACAAATTTTAAATCAAGCGTATCTTTTCAAGATGTCTGATACAGAAATTGCCGCTAAAGAAGGTGTATCCCAGCAATCCATTTCCAAGACGAGAAACAGAGCTTTAAGGGAGCTAAGAAAACAACTATTGGCAGAGGAGGATAAAACATGATTGATATCTCTGCTCTCTCCGGTTTGATTGATATGGTAGAAAATGTTGGATTCCCCGTCATCGTGGCTTTGTTTTTATTAATACGCTATGAAATCAGGATGGAACGTTTGGAAAAACACTCTAAAGATTTATCAGATACAATCAACAAATTAAGGAGGGATCTTTCATGACGAGTCTCATTGATCTAACGAAAAAAGTGCAAAAGTACAATGATGCCGAATCATTAGAAATTGTTCTTACCCTGTTCGAACCTAAAATCAGAGCATCATTAAAAGAAACCTCACCACAGGAACAAGTCGATTTATATCAAGAACTAAAAATTAGAGTAATAGAAATCATTAGGAAGTATGACTACAATAATACGTACGGTTTTTGGGAATTTACCAATCGTCTAAAAGAACTGCATGTAGTCGAACAGACAGCAAAAGAAAATTCTGATCATCCAGTTAAAAATTCATGATAGGGGGATAGGATACAAATTCTATATAATCATAGGGTTATTAAATTCATTTGTCATCAGCCACTAAGTCCCGTTCCCTTTCATCTTCCAGGGAACGGCTACATAAAGCAAGTCTCCTCAAGCATTCTTCAAGTGGAGATGAATGCCCCATGCTTCTTTGTTTCTCTTGCTTTCTACTCTTATCGTCAATTGTTGTACATGCTCAAGTCTCATTCTAATAGATCAGGAATATTCCCTCGAGTCATTCCTAAACCAATGAAAAAGGGAGAACGTATTGTCCTCCCTTTATTTAAAATTTATCCTTCCTGAACAACTTCTGTTGAAGAGTGTAATCGGTGGTTTTTCGCCATTTCTACGGCACGTTCCGCGTCAATATATCCCCATATATCATCGAGAATCGGGTGGGCAGTAGCTTTCAGAATGCTCTTTACATCATTTGGACTAAGATCCGGATTCGCTTCAAGCATAAGAGCAATGACTCCTGCGCAAATTGGGGTTGCCATCGATGTACCTGATAACTCAATATATTTCTCATCCCTAATCATCTCTGGCAATTCCGTTTCGATGCTTGAGCCTGGTGCAAGCAGCGATACAATATTGGTTCCTGGTGCATAAATGTCAGGCTTGACGAACGAATCAATTGTAGGTCCTCTACTGGAATAATCGGCTATTCGATCGTCTGCCCGGTCTAATGTGTTCTGATCATCTGTTGATCCCACCGTTATAATGAACGGATCAATTGCTGGCGTACTGATTGTTGTTTGATCAGGACCATTATTTCCAGCAGCGGCACATACAACGATTCCTTGATGCCAAGCAACTTGAGCAGCTAAACACAACGGATCATCCCTGAAAGACTCGTAGGCAGGAGCTCCGAGTGAAAGGGAGATAATTCGAATACGATGCTCTTCTTTATGTTCCATACACCATTCCAGACTTTCAATAATCGTTGACAGCCTGCCTTCACCTTGTTTATCTAACACTTTTAATCCAATGATCGAAGCTTCTGATGCAGGACCCGTATATTTCCCATTAGAAAGACTGCCATTTCCAGCAGCATTTCCTGCGCAGTGTGTTCCATGCCCATTATCGTCATATGGATCTTCTTTCCCATTTATAAAATCATGGAAAGCTATTATTCTATTTGAGGGTTGAACAAGGTCGTCATGTGGATGGACACCTGTATCAATCACAGCAATGGCAATCCCTTTCCCTGTTAAACCTAACTGCTCTCGCACCTGAATCGCACCTATTTGTTCACTGGCGATATCCAGAAAAGATGTTACAATCCGGTCGTAAAAAATCCGTTCTACCGCTTCATGATCCTTAATCTGTTTGATTTTATCAGGTGTTAAATGGCCTTTTAATCCGTTAATACTGGGTAATCCTTTACTTAGTTTGTTAGGAGAATCCTTGTTACATATTTTGAGGAGGTCATCTTTTTTATCCTGCTGGCAATTCTTTTTCAGATAAAGGATAATGGGAATCTCATTGCTATTCGTCAATTTCAGGTTTACTTTTTGAATATCCCGTAAATGTTCCACTAAGCCTGGATCTAGTTTAGACTCTGCATTTTCATACCATACCTTTTTTTGATTGCTCATGTTATTCCTCCTTTGTTATAAACCTATCCCTCACCAATAGTCAAACTTTAAATTGGGGCACCCTTATTGACTATAAGGGCACCCTTTCGTTCTAAATAACAACGCACAACTAAAATTAAATGATCTTATTCTAAAATACGCTCCTCCGGTAAATAGTTGCAGGTTTTCGAAACAACCTAAGGAATGCCAGGTAACTTAGTACTCCTTTGACATTTCCCTCTAGATAATAGAAAATGGTATAGATATTCTACATGAGAGGAAGTTTTATTTGGATCAGCAAGAGCAATTTTCATCCAGGATAGGATTTATTTTATCGGCCGCAGGAGCCGCAATTGGCCTTGGTGCCATTTGGAAATTCCCATACATCGCAGGACAAAATGGCGGTGGCGCATTTCTCATTATTTTTCTTTTGTTTACCGTTATACTCGGCCTTCCCTTACTGTTAGCCGAATTTACGATAGGTAGAACAGCACAGCAAGATGCCGTTCGTTCTTTCCAAGTAATCGCTCCCAGAACAAAATGGTATTTTATCGGAATTCTTGGCATGATCAGTGTTTTTATTTTACTTTCCTTCTACAGTGTTATTGGCGGTTGGATCATTACATATCTATGGAAAGTCGTGACTGGAGGATTAACCGGTTTAAATGAAGTTCAATATGCAGAGCTGTTCGCAAATACAATAGCGAATCCAGCGATAAGTATCGGTGCGCAACTGATATTTATCATCATGACCATTTTCGTTATTAGTAGAGGCGTACAAAATGGAATTGAGCAAACAAATAAAATCATGATGCCAGCACTTGCGATCCTTTTCGTCATTCTCGTAATTCGCTCGGTCACCCTTGATGGGGCTTCTGCAGGTGTTGCTTTTCTATTTCAACCTGATTTATCAAAAGTGACATCAAGCACAATTCTTGAAGCGATGGGACAATCCTTCTTCACGTTAAGTGTCGGTGTTTCCGTCATGATTACATACAGTGCTTATTTGTCAAAAGACCAGAGTCTGCCAAGTTCCGCTGTATCGATTGTCCTTATGAATATAATGGTTGTTCTCTTGTCGGGTCTTGTGATATTTCCTGCAGTATTCTCGTTTGGAATGGAGCCGGATGCAGGGCCGACCCTTTTATTTAATGTGCTTCCTACGATTTTCAGTCAAATGCCAGCCGGGATGCTGTTTTTCGCAGCGTTTCTCATAGTCTTTTTATTTGCGACCTTAACATCGGCTTTTTCCATGCTGGAAATTATTGTAGCCGTCATTTCCAAAGGCGACCCTGTAAAAAGGAAAAAATGGGCCTGGATTGTCGGATTAGCAATCTTTCTCTTCGGTGTGCCGTCTGCACTCTCTTTCGGTATTTTGAGTGATGTTTCGTTATTCGGCAAATCAATCTTTGACTTAGCGGATTACACCGTGAGTAATATTTTACTGCCAACAGGGGCATTATTCATCGCAATTTTCGTGTCTGTTAAAATGAAAAAATCAGCGATGTACGAAGAATTAAAACGGGGCAGCAACTTAATGTACGGCATCTTCCAAGCTTGGTTCTTCCTCGTTCGCTACCTCGTTCCAGCGTTGATTATTTTCGTCATGCTCGATGTACTTGAAATCTGGTAAGCCCGCGAAGCAATACATGCCACTTTCTAAATTTTATCGCCGTATTTCCGTATAGTAACTGTATAAATAGTCAAAATAAAAAGGCATAGATTGATACAAATATACGGAGGTGCAGCATGAATAAACCGTACCGGTGTCCAAATTGCAAAACAAACAGATCACGCTTTAACCTGATCGAACAGACCGCAACTCCCGTCAAACTCGATGCAAAAACGGGTGAAATCTTAGAAGAATATACGAGTGAAGATACGCTTCTTTTTCACCAAGCTTATAATGGACCGCAATACAGAATTCAGTGCGGGGTATGTGGATTAATTGAAAATGAAAAGATGTTCGAACAGTTTGCGGAGTATGATGGGAATTGAGTATTTGGTGTCTGGCAGAACTCAAATTTTGCAAGAATATATTCTTCCGCCAAACACCTCCAATAGAAAAATGGTAAACTATATTATGATATGGTTTACCATTTTTTTGAGGTGTCTAACTCCTCAACTAGGAGGTCTATCCCATGCTCCAACAATTAAAAAAACATTTTCCTTCCTTACAATCTTATAAAAAAACACCAACGGAAATCGATGATAAACTGACATGGTTTATTGCAGAGAATGGCCAAATTATCAGTATCGATCCGTCCGAAATCACTGAAAAGGATTCCGCTTTATTACATATGTTTCTAAAACCGTATCAACATAATTTTCCGCCTATGACAAAAGCAGAAAAATTATGGCAGCAATACATTCAAGCTGACGGTGAGCTACCGGAAACAGAAAACATGTTTCGCCTAATCTTTTTCCAAATCCCGCCAGATCAACTACAACCAGCAGACTTCAAGGACGCCCTTAATCAATTATTTCATAAAGAGATGATTATCCTATGGGAAAGTGAAACGGAAGGAGTCATTGTTGATAAAGAGCTCACCGACTATGAAGAAGATATTTCATTAGAGGAAATCATCGACATTTTAATGAGTGATCTATACATAAAAATCCGCTTTTTCGTGAGCCCATATCTTACGGAACTCCGACAAGCGAAACATTATTATAACCAATTAACTTCTCAAGCAAGCATTGTCTTCTCCTACTCGGAGCATAATGTGATTTCTTATATAGAAGCAATTCCTTACCTGCTTATCGATCAACTAACACCGAAATTAAGAGACGATCTGCAGCAGCTCATCCCACAGGAATTTCAACACGATAAGGGGTTCCTAAAGATGATGGAAGTTTTTCTGAAAAGCAATTTAAATGTTTCAGTAGCGGCTAAAAAGCTATATATGCACCGTAACAGTTTTCAATACCGAATTGAAAAGTTCAAGGAAAAAACGGGTCTCGATATCCGAAATTTCCATCATGCACTAACTGTTTACCTGGCTTTATTGGTCAAGTGAATCCATTTGTAAAGTTGCCTAAAACATGTCCAAAGCTTTGTGCACGTTTACCATTTAATGAGTAATCGTTCTTCACTATAATGAAATCAGTGAATAAAACGTTTTCATATATTTGAAGGAGGATCTCATAATGGCTGAACTCGTATTAGAAAATATTCAAAAGAAGTATGATAAAGATGTCGTAGCGGTTAAAGACTTTAACCTGCATATTGAAGATAAGGAGTTTATCGTATTCGTTGGACCATCCGGCTGCGGTAAATCTACTACACTACGAATGATTGCAGGTCTAGAGGAAATCACGGAAGGAAACCTGTACATTGATAATAAGCGGATGAACGATGTTTCTCCAAAAGACCGTGATATTGCAATGGTTTTCCAAAACTACGCCCTCTATCCGCATATGAGTGTATACGATAATATGGCATTTGGATTAAAACTGCGGAAATTTAAGAAGGCGGAAATCGATAAGCGCGTAAATGAAGCAGCTAAAATTTTAGGCTTGGAGGAATACTTAACTCGTAAACCTAAAGCACTTTCTGGTGGTCAGCGTCAGCGTGTTGCATTAGGACGAGCCATTGTCCGCGATCCGAAAGTGTTTCTCATGGACGAACCTTTATCAAACCTTGATGCTAAATTACGTGTCCAGATGCGTACAGAAATTCAAAAGCTGCACAGGCGTCTGCAATCAACTACTATTTACGTTACACACGATCAGACGGAAGCAATGACAATGGCTACCCGTCTCGTTGTTATGAAGGATGGAGAAATCCAGCAAATCGGTTCTCCTGAAGAAGTGTATAAGAACCCTAATAACGTATTCGTCGGTGGCTTCATCGGCTCACCAGCAATGAACTTCTTTACAGGCATCGTGAAGGATTCTTACTTTACCATGGGGGACGTGAAAATAAAAATTCCTGAAGGCAAGCTGAAACCATTAAAGGATAATGGCTACCTTGATAAAGAAGTCATTCTCGGTGTTCGCCCGGAAGATATTAAAGATGAACTTGTCTTTCTAGAGGCAAATCTAGAGTCTACGATATCTGCTGGCATTGAAGTTGCCGAGCTGAATGGAGCAGAGACGTTCCTTTACTCGAAAGTCGCGGATCAAAGCTTTATTGCCCGAGTCGACTCCCGTTCTGATGTTAAAGCTGGAGATACCGTGAAATTAGGTTTTGAGATGAATAAAGCACATTTCTTTGATGCGGTGACGGAAGAGAGAATTTATTAAGTTACTTCTTTTAGTCAAATGGTTCAACCTTATTTCTCCATGGGAAAAAGGATACCCCTCTTTAAGGAGTATCCCTTTTATCTTTCAGTAACATATAAGCTTATTTTTAATATTTTATATCCCGAATATCTCGGGTGGGAAATTCTTCTTTTTCGTTTTAATTATTGGGTGATTTTTTCAAAACGCAGCATGAATCATCGTGTTAATTCAAGAATTTCACTTAACCGCGGTACGTGTTCCACTGGGTGTTCTCTAACTTAAGCAACGCAAGCCCTACCTGCTCTTGCGTCCTTGCGACCCCTTAGTCGCTCCAGTTTGAATAAGCATCTTCAAAAACATTGTAGAATGCCAGAGTGCTTATTTGTTACTCGATTTACTATAATACCATCTTAAAGAATTCTTGTCAATCTTTTTTTGCAAAGAAATGAACTGGGATCCGTTTGTTAATTTATGTTTAGGTTTTATTGGTTGGAATGGATTATTATCTTTATATCAATTAAACTTAGATTACTACATTATACATAGGGGAGGGATCTTTTTGTGGCCTTTTAAGAAAAGCGTGCAACCTACATTAAATATAATTGAACCAATCAAGAAAACTAACTACACAAAAGACACAGATAAAATTGTCGAAGGTTTGTTTGAAGGGCAGTACTTTCTTATAAAATCTTTAGAAGTTCTTGATTTTAAAAAAGGAATTGACTGGAACTATCAGCACCATTCGGGTGCAAATACTTATCAACTTTATCTTCATTCGTTGGAAACCATTCATCATCTTTGTAATCATTACGAGAAAAAGAAAGACAAAAAATCATTAAAAAAAGCTTATGAAATTTTACAAGATTGGGCTAAACACGACGAAGCCCATCCAAAGGAAAATTACCGTTCCCGCTGGAGTGATCACGCAACGGCAACGCGTGCGTTAGCAATTATTTATCTATACACTTCCGCTGTAGATGTAATAAAAATAAATGAGGAACTGATCTATAATCTTCTCTTGAAGCATGCTAGATTTTTAAATGATGACCAAAATTATCGGAAAAATAACCATGGAATCATGGTCGACAGGGCTTTACTATCGATTGCATTAGTTTTGTCCGAATATCCAGAAGCAGAACACTGGAAAGAGAAAGCAATTTATAGAGTCAGGGAAGCTTTCAATAGAGATTTCAGTTACAAAAATGTCCATTTAGAGAATTCGCCGGACTATCATAGTATGGTGATGAGGCTTATTCAATCCGTCGAAAGCTTCTTGGTAAAAAATAATTTGACCCTCGGAAAGGACATCGTAGAAAGATTAGAGCAAGCGGATGATTATTTTCACTATTTTTTAAAGCCAAACCTAAAAGTCCCGACCATTGGAGACACCTCTTCCGGTCATTTAAAACGGAAGAAAAAGAAATTTGATTCCTTCATTGATGAAGAAGCGGGTATTGCAATCCTTCAAGATGAGCATGAGGAGCCAGAAAGATCAACTTGGCTATCTTTTATCTGTGGTTATGGGAGTAAGACTCATAAACATTTCGATGATTTATCGTTCAACCTGTTTTATAATGGCAAAGACATTTTCGTTGATTCGGGAAAATATAATTATGTTAAAAGTGATAAGATCAGACAATATGTCCTTTCTCCAATTGCACACAACACCCTTGCAATCGATGGAAAAGAATATAAATTAGGCGATCCGCTAGTCTACCGCGATAAAATTAAAATAACCGGTTATCACAAAACGTTACACTATGAACTAATTCAAGGGGAAAATAAAGCATATAACGGAGCGAAACTAAAGCGGACACTTATCTTTTTCAAGCCGGATGTCATAATTATTTTCGACCAAGCTGTAAGTGACGAAGATCAGAAATTTTTACAATTGTACAACCTTGCCCCACATATTGAAATCCTTGAGACAAAAGATAATTACGCAAAAATAAAATCAGGTGCCGATATCATTGAAATCGAGCAACTGCTCGGAACAAGTTCCGTTACGAGTTTCCAAGCGGATCGAACTGAACCGAGAGCAATCATGTCCGAACGTTTCAATGAATTAATCGATATATCACAATTGGAGTTTTCAAAAACGGGTGAGAACGTGAATTACCTGACGATGATTAGTTTCGGAAATGAACAATCCATACAAGGCGTCACATTTGATGAAACTTCTAAAATCCTAACTTTAAATAAAGATGGTAAAAAGCTAGACATAGCTTTTTAATCACAATCGTGAAACATCTAGAATGCACATAAAAAATTATGAAGGGAAGTGGAATAGCGTATAGCTTTCCGCTTTTTTCTTATTTTAGCGGGATTACATTCTCAGAAAGGATGGATACCTTTGGAAAAATATCTTTACGGTAACACTATGACCTTCCTTGAAGCAAAGTTGTACTGCGAGGTAAAACTAAAGAGTCTCTGATCTCCAAACTAGAAATCAAAACTCTTTTATTACAATCTTATTCGATATCATCCAAATCGTCTCACTCGAAAAAACAGTCACATCAAAAGGTAAGATCGCCGAATCGATCCATCTTAAATAACGATATATCATGTTCCGTTTCTCCGGTCATAGCTAGTTGGGACAGGATTTCTCCTACTACACTAGCGAATTTAAATCCATGACCAGAGAATCCTGTCGCTATCAATACATGGGAATGTTCAGGATGCTGATCGATAATAAAATGTCCGTCAGGCGTTCGCGTATAAATACAAATCGCCGCTTTCTTTAATTCCCCAGAAGCCTCGGGCATAAATTCATCCAAAAACTTCCGTAAATGACCTTCATCACTAATATTCGAACCAAATTCACGGTTCATCGTAGACGGATCAATTTCTTCTTCAAAATCGTGACGCCCAATCTTCAAGCCACACTTACCAAATGACGGGAAACCATAGTACATCGCGCTTGAATCATTAGAAGTTACTTCCGCTGCAAATGTTGGAAAGTTGTTCAAACTAAATAACGCTTCATTCGCTTCAAACCACGCGATCGGTTGGCGAGTTGTCTTTAATGGAAGCTTTAAGCCTACTTTTTTCGATAACGTTCCACTCCAAGCACCTGCACTAATAATCAGCTTTTTTCCAGTGAACGTAGCGTTTTCCGTTATAACTTTCACCGACTTATCACTTGTCTCTATATCTATTACTGGATTTTGAAAGGATAGTTTCGCACCGTGATGAACAGCCAACTCCTTATATGCAGTGATACAATTCTCACTAAATAAAAACCCAGAATTTTCCTCATAAAACCCGATATAATCATCTGGTAGATTAAGCCCCGGAAACCGTTGAGTGATTTCAGTGCTACTAAGAAAATCTATATTCAAGTTATGTTCTTTCCCACTCGCTATTGCCTCATCAATAAATGGTGCATTGCCTTTTGGTCCAAATCCCATTGCACCTGCCTGAGTGAATATTTTCAAGTGACTCTTTCTCTCCAGTTCTTCCCACAATTCTTGGGACCGGAGAGCAAGCGGAACATATTCCCTTCCCTCGCCATATGCATGACGGATAATTCGTGTTTCCCCGTAATGGCTTCCTTGGTCATGCGGCGGATCATATGCATCAATCAATAAAACCTTTACCCCTTGACGCGCTAAATAATATCCAGCAGCCATCCCCATTGATCCCGCTCCAGCTATAATGACATCATAAATTTCTTTCACGAAATCCTCCTAATCTTTTCTTCTCATCTTTGTTCATATTCACGACTTTCAATTAAGTGAAAAATCATTCATCCTGCTTCATCCGTACAATCAACATCATACCAAACGAAAGAATCATAATCGCAATCACCCACATCCATGCCATCACCATATTCCCTGAATCCAGCGCAATATAAATCGCCGTTGGGATGGTCTGCGTGACACCTGGGATATTTCCAGCAAACATTAAAGTTGCACCAAACTCGCCTAACGCGCGGGCAAAACTTAAAATACTTCCAGCAAGTAGCATTTTAGAAGCTAAAGGAACGGATATAAAGAGGAAGGTTTTCCACTCGCTCGCGCCGTCAATTCTTGCAGCTTCTTCAATATCGTGATCCACTTCCTGGAATCCTGACTTCGCCGACTGATACATGAGCGGAAAGGCAACAACAACTGCCGCAATTACAGCGGCCCACCACGTAAAAATAATTGGTTGATTAAAAATCCACTCAATCGCTTGACCGATAATACTATTTTTTCCGAAAACAACGATCAATAAAAAACCAACAACCGTCGGAGGTAGTACCATTGGAAGCATTAGAATTGTCTCTACAACGGCCTTTCCTTTGAATTTTCTTCTTGCAAGAGCTTTCCCGATTAACGTTCCCATTATAATAACGATAACACCTGATATCGTAGCAACTTTAAGCGACAACCAGATCGGGCTTAGAAATTCTTGCATAAATGCATTATTTAATTGTAAATCCATATTCTTCAAATACCTTTAAGGCTTCATCGCTTTGGACATAGTCAAAAAAGACTTTTGCCGTTTCATACTGGTCAGAATCCTTGATTATTCCGACCGGATAAATAATAGGTGTATGTGTCTTGGCATCCAGAGAGGCAACAATATCTATTTTTTCCGAGGTGAGGGCGTCCGTTTGATACACGAGTCCAGCCTCAACATTCTCGGTTTCAACATAGGATAAAACTTGCCGAACATCCTTTGCGAAAATGATATTTGATTCCAGCTCATCCCATAAATCCATCTCTTCCAGCGCTTCTTTCGCATATTTTCCCGCAGGCACGGTTTCAGGTGTACCGATGGAAATGTTACTTATCCCCGTTTTTATAAGATCCTTAAATTCCTTAATTGTTTGGTCCTCCTTTGGAACAATTAATACTAATTCATTTCCAAGCAGGTCTACCCCGTCTTCTTCGGCAATCATTCCATCTTCAACTAAACGTTCAAACTTATCTTCAGCTGCTGAGAAAAATAGATCCACTGGTGCACCTTGAGAGATTTGCTGTTGCAGTGAACCCGAGGCTCCGTAATTAAAGGTCAATACTACTTCTGGATGTTCCTCTTGAAACGCCACTTGAATTGTATCTAACGCCTCTTTCAAACTTGCTGCCGCAGAAATCGTTAACTCAACATTTCCAGCTACTCCCTCGTTTTCTCCGTCTGCAGAGTCTTGGGCAGAATTACTAGTATTAGAACATGCGACTAATAATAGAAATATGAATAAAAGATTACTAATGAAATAAATTCGTTTTTGCATATTCTATTGCCACCTTCCGAACATTTACCATTTATTATATCCTATTATAATAACTCACGCTGAAAATAAAAATCTCCTGATGGGGGAACATCAGGAGATTTTTCTAATTATAAATTCGGATTCAACAAAACTCGAGGAATGACAAGCACTATAGCACTATTTTTTCCAAATTGTATTTTTCTGCTCTTGTTCATTCACAACAAGTTGAAATACATCCGGTCGCGCATAATGACCAACTACATCAAAGTCAAATTGAGCTTCTGCAATTTTTCCAAGGTCTATATCCGCGTATAAAATTTCTTCTTTACCAAGCACAGGCTCTACTAAAAATTCGCCTAGTGGGTTCACAATACAACTTCCACCCCGCGTCATTTCATTTGGCAAACCTTCAAATTCCTTACGAGATGAAATATCCTCAGGATACATATCTTTCGTGGAATATTGATTACATGACAGAACAAAGCATCTCCCCTCAACTGCAATATGTCGCATTGTTGAGAACCAAGTATCTCTCCCATCTGCGGTTGGCGCAATATAAATCTGTACCCCCTTCTCATACATTGCAGCACGAGCAAGTGGCATGTAATTTTCCCAACAAATAAGCGAACCAATCCTTCCATATGGGGTATCAAAAACGGGAAGTGTACTGCCATCTCCTTCTCCCCAAATCAGTCGCTCCGAACCAGTCGGCTTTAATTTTCGATGCTTACCGAGTAATTCTCCGTTTGGCCCGAAAAATAATGCCGTACAGTATAAAGTTCCTTGACTTGATTCGTTTTCCTTTTCAATCACGCCTATCACTACATATGCTTTTGCCTTTCTCGCTGCTTTTCCAATCGCCTCTGTTTCCACACTAGGTAAAGTAATTGAATTATCCCAATACCTAAAAAAGTCTTCCCGTCCTTCGTCAGACCGTGATCCTACCACAGCCCCAAAGGACATCCCTCTCGGATATGCCGGAATGAAAGCTTCCGGAAAAACAATAATTTTTGCATTTTCTTGACCCGCTTCTTCAATTAAACGAATCGTCTTTTTTACTCCCCCCTCTTTATCCATAACTACAGATCCAGCTTGAACGACTGCTACTTTATACGGATTGTCTTTCGCCATTGTAATCATCCTTTCGTGTACTCTCAGAAGGGAAATAAATTTCCACCATTTCCCTATGATGTTTATATTTATCCTCTTCATTGCTATCTACTGTTAGCATACTAACAACCAAAAAGGTGATAGTTCCTAAAATAAAACCAGTTGTGGCCGGTCCAAACGGTAATGGAGATCCGAAAATATAGATAAGAACTAGTGCCGCTTCCCCAACCAGAATTGATGAAATTGCTCCAGCCAATGTTCCTTTCCTCCAAAATAATCGCCCAATTGCTGCTGGAACTAATTGTAAGACAATCCCGTAACCTAATGCTGCAACCGGAATGAGAAATCCTTGGGCGGCCGGAATAAACGCAAAAATTACAACAATTAACGTCATCAATAAGACTGTAATTTTACTTATAAATGTTGTGCGCTCAGGTGATACATCTTTATCAATAAAACGTACGTAAATGTCATTAACGAGCAAGCTCGCTGATGATAATAGGGCACTATTTATTGTCGAAATCCCAGCAGCAATTACCGCAGCTACAACGATAGCACCAAAGATAGGTGCATAAGATGAAAAGAATAAAGGGATAATCGTATCACTATTTTTTAAACTCAATCCTGGTACAAGGCCACGAGTGTGTGCTAGCATCCCGATAAACAATGCCCCAAGTGCCATCAACCATGAATTCCAGAAAGGGGTTATAATTGACGTTTTCGCCAAGATCATCGGGGATTTAGCGGAATAGAATTTCTGCCACATATGTGGCATAATCCAAAAACCAAACATTAACCCGACAGCCGTTTCCGCTATACCCGCGAAATCTCCTTTATTAACTAGAATATCTGGAGCCACAGACTGCAAGTTTACAAAGGCATTAAACCCACCCGCACTATAAATGAAAATGAGCGTGATTATAAGTAATGTAGTACCGAAGAAAAAGCCCATAAATGTATCTGCCCACGCTGCACCCCGGCCACCACTCAGCGTTACAATAATCCCGACAAAAACTCCCATTATTAATATTCCAATCCAATATGGAATTGCATTGTTCGTCAAGCTGCTCAATGAAAATGCTCCTCCAGTAATTTGAATCAACATATATGGAATGAGTCCTATCATTCCAACGAAAGCAAACAACAACCTCAAGAAAGGGCTTTTATAATACTTTTCCATCATATCTCCGGGCGTTACAAAGTCATGTTTACGACCGAGATACCAAATTCGCGATCCAAATAGCCAGATAAATAGTGCATGCACAACAGCCCAAGCGGCAAAAGCTGAAAACCAGACGCCATCCCTGTAGTGATTTCCAATGGAGCCAAGTAATGTCCATGTACTAAAGTAACTCGACCCTGTAGTCATCGTCATTACAATCGTTCCAAGACTTCTATTCGCTAAGAAAAAATCACTTGGCGTTGCAATATTTGACTTTGAAGCTAAACCGCTAATCCAAAGTAAAATACCAAGAAAAAGAATCAACACAATTATCGTAATAGCTACCTGACTCATACTTGGTCACTCTCCTCATCTTTTTGCATCACCCGTTCCACATTTAAAGCAAAAGGCTTGAAGAACTTAAAATAAATAACAAATATGATAACCGTATTGATTAGATTCAAGAAAAGCACCCATGCTAAAGGTTGAGGTAAAAAACCGATAAACTTCAATTCATTCATAACCCCAAAGTTAGGTAAAAATGTTAAGAAATAAATAATAAAGAAGCCGGTAATCCATATTGCGTGTTTTTTTCTCATGATATTTCTCCTTCCTTTAAGTTCCTGGATTCATCTAGCTCTTTAAAGGTTGTTGAATTAATTTTACATTCTGTAAATTATGAAGTAAAATACAAATTAGGAATTCAAATTATTCCTTTGAGGAATTGAATGAGGGCGATAATATGCAATTAAGGTCATTAGAAGTTTTTGTAACGGTAGCTGAACACGGAAGTTTTACAAAAGCCGCTGAAGCACTGTACATAGGTCAACCAGCTTTGAGTAAAACCATCCAAAAATTGGAAAAGGAATTGGACGTACCATTAATTGATCGATCAAGCAGAAAAATTCAATTAACCAACGAAGGGAAATTACTTTATCACGAAAGCAAAAACATTCTAGAAAAAATCTCCATCATTCCAGTAGCCTTAAATAAAATTTCCCAGGAAATTATCGGAGAATTAAAAGTTGGTATTCCACAAATCATTGGATCTGTTTTTTTCCCAGAAGTGGCTTATCAATTTTTAAAAAGATATCCGAAAGTAATACTTCAAACGGAGGAACACGGGGGTGTCATAGTAGAAAACCTTGTATCACATGGAGACTTAGATGTCGGGTTTGTTGTGCTTCCTGCTGCCAACACACTAGATGCCGAACTCATTTATCAAGACGAATTCATCGTTTGCGTTTCATCATCCCACCCGCTTTCTAAAGTAAATGAAATCCGTCTAGCAGATTTGAAAGATGAAAAGTTCATCTTCTTTGATAAATCTTTTGCATTATACAACCTTATAAGAAATCATTGTCTGGAAGCAGGTTTTTCACCTGATATCGCCTTTCACAGCACGCAATGGAATTTAATATTGGAACTCGTTTCTGCACAACTTGGAATAGCAATCATCCCTAAGAAACTTAGTATGAAATTAAATGGTGTAGATATAGTAGATTTACGTATTAAAGACACAAAAATGAGTTGGGATATAGGAATCATCACTAAAAAGGGTGCTTACCAATCCCCCGCCCTAAAAGAATTCGTTAATATCGTCAAAGAAATTTATAGCATCTAAAATTGTTTAAAATCCAACCTATGCCTATCAAGAATACAAAAAACATCAGCTAGAAATTTGCTGATGTTTTTTGTTTAAAATTTAACCTTCAAACGAAAACCAATTAAAACACTATCGTCTTATTCCCATGCACAATAATCCGGTCTTCCAAATGCCACTTCACCGCACGTGCAAGCACACTACGCTCAATCGCTTGTCCAATCTTCTTCATCGCTGCCACATCATCACGATGATCCACGCGGCCGATATCCTGTTCAATAATCGGACCTTCATCCAAATCATCCGTCACATAGTGCGACGTCGCACCGATCATCTTCACACCCCGATTAAACGCACGCTCATATGGATTTGCACCAATAAACGCTGGTAAGAAGGAGTGGTGGATATTGATAATTTGGTTATTGTACTCTTTCACAAAATCAGGCGTTAGAATCTGCATATAACGTGCAAGAATTACGAGATCCACATCATACTGCTTTAGAATCTCTTTTTGTTGCGCTTCCGCCTGGGTACGAATATCCTTGTTTGCTGGAATATAGTGGAACGGAATGCCACGGGATTCTACCATCGCTCTTACAACTTCATGGTTACTGACGACAACAGCAATATTCGCCATCAAGTCACCGCTCTCCCACTCCCACAAAAGTTCGAGCAGGCAATGCGGCTCTTTTGAAGCGAAAATTGCTACGTTCTTCAGCTCATGCACGTACATGATATCATAGTGCATATCGAATTTTTCAGCGATTGGAGTGAAATCCTTTTCCAAATCTGCTTTTTTATCCATCAAACCCGGACATTCGAATTCAATCCGCATGAAGAACTGTCCACCCTCTGGATCTAGGGTATATTGGTCTGATGTTACAATATTTGCCCCATGTTCATAAAGAAACTGGGATACTGTAGCGACAATTCCCGGCTGATCCGGACAACGGATTAGTAGACGTGCCCGATTTTCATTATCTTTTTGATACGCTTGAATTTTCTCCTCTGTATAGGTATGCATATATGTTCCTCTTCTCATCTAATTTTACCGTTATTACCTACTTTATGAAACTCAGATAAAAGCGTCAAGTAAATAAACAAAACAAGTGAGAAAGCGCCTGTCAGCACAACGTTTTAGTTTCAATAAAACGCAAGGTGCGACAGGCGCTTATTCAACTCCAGACAACCGCAATTATTTTTAATGGCTGGTCTCCTGTGTTAACCAAGCCGTGACTCCCGCCTTTCGTAATAAGGCAGAGATCACCTTTCGACACGACATGTTTTCCTTCATCATCCTGGAAGTTGCCAGTTCCTTCAATAATATGGTAGGCTTCCGCATCTTTATCATGCAGATGGAAACCAATCGAGCCTCCAACTGGTATGCTGACTTCTGCAAACATATCAAGACCAGCAATCTGATCTTCCTTTGTCAATTTACGAGATATATCCACGACACCTTTTCCACCATACATATTCTCCAATGATTCTACTGTATCTGAACGTTTAATCATCTTATCACCCTCTAATTAAAAAGACTTGGCAGGAATGTAGAAATACTTGGTACAAAAATAATTAATAAAATAACAACAACAAGAATACCAATTACATGTAAAATATAAGGCAAGGTATCTTCAATCCCCATATTCCTATCCGTCACACTTGCTCCGGCAATTAAAGACAAACCTACTGGAGGCGTTACGTTCGCCAGTGCGAAGTTCATAATGAGCACCATTCCAAAGTGAATCGGATCAATTCCGTACTCCATCGCAATGGGCATAAATATTGGGCTCAGTAAAATAATAAGTGACGTTACTTCTGTCAACATCCCAAGAATGAGGAGGATAACCGACACAACTAATAAGAATTGCAGTGGCGTATTTGCAAACTGCAAGAAAAATTCTGAAATCATTGCAGGAATTTTATTTACCGTTAATACATATGTAAATGCATTCGCTACTGAGATAATTATTAAAATCGTTGCTGACGTTACTGCTGATGAAGCCATGATTTTTTTAAACTTGGTAAATGTAAGTTCTTTGTAAAACATTGACAAGATAAAGCTGTACACAACAGCAAGTACTGCCGCTTCCGTAGCCGTTGCAAAACCGGTGAAAATACTTCCCAAAATAAAGATTGGTGTTAACAGCGGGAAGAATGCTTTCAGACTAATTCTAAAAAACTCTTTTCCTGTCATTGAAGGGGGCTTGTCCGCACCAAAACCTTTCTTCCTCGACATAAAAGCGACGTAAATACAGAGAAGCACAGTAAGTACAATCCCCGGCAAGACACCTGCGATAAATAGATCTCCTATTGAAATATTTGCTGTAATTCCAAGGATAACCATTGTAATACTTGGCGGAATAATCAGCCCAAGCACCCCTGCCGGTCCAATAATACTTGCGATAAACGAATTGCTATATTTCTCTTCTTTCAGTCGCGGTACTAGAACTGAACCGACCGCATACGTCGTAGCAACTGTTGAGCCGGATACCGTTCCGAACAACGCACTTGTTACAACGGTTGTCATGCCTAGCCCCCCAGTTAAACGACCGACAAAGGCCCGAGCAAACTCCATTAACCTGCGGGTCAGGCCACCTTCTCCCATGATGTTCCCGGCCAAAATAAATAGTGGAATAGCAAGATAAGAGAAATTATTTACACCAGCAAACATTCGCTGTACAAGTATTTCCAGCGGAACATTTCCGAAAATCATCAATCCCGCACTAACAATACCAAGGATAAAAGCGATTGGCATTCCTAAAAATAGAAGTCCAAAAAAGATTGCTAGAATCAAAATAATCATACGCTTGGTTCCCCCTCTCCTGTAGGACTAAACATGTCTGTAATAATAAAATAAATGGAAAAGAGAGAACTAAGCGGAATCGCCAAATAGAATAATCCCATCGGCAACTGGAGCGTCGATGATGTTTTTGCCATAGCCATCATTGTTAATCCGAATCCATAGTAGACTAAAACCCCAAAGAAAAGAATCGTTAGAACATGAACAGAAAAATAAATAATTCTTTGCAGCTTCGGCTTTGCTCGTTTCACGAAAAATGTCACAGCTAAATGCATTTTTTCATAGATTGCTAAACTCGTACCTAAAAAGGTGAGCCAGACAACTAATAAACGAGCAAGTTCATCTGCCGCTGGGAAAGAAATACTCATCATTCTTGTAACGACTTGTAGAAACACAATTATTGTTAATCCAGTAATTGCTATTACACATAAGTAAACTAATATTTTTGCTATGATTTCTTTTGCTTTCATAGGTACCTCTTCCCCTTATTTTTCTAGTGGTGCATAAAGTGAAACTTCATTCAGTAGGGAATTCCTCCCCCCACTGAATGTTAGTTGAACAGAATCAGGTATTTACGGGCTGTATATCCTCCACTTAACACTTTGGTTTTCCCTCTTGTTTAGAGGTGGGGGGATTACAGACCGTTAATACGTGATAAAGAATAAAGGAAGAGAACTTTATCCCTCTTCTTCATCACTTACCAGCCAGACGCCTTGCGATAAACATCCATCATTTCCTCGCCAAAAACGTCTTCTTCCCATTTCTCATATACTGGTAGCATTTGTTCACGGAATGTCTCTATGTTCACATCTTCATTCACTTGCATCCCTTGACTTTTTAGTTCTTGGATATACGCTTCCTGTTGTTCATCATTTTTTGCGTTCACTTCTTCTTGAATCCGTTCTGCTTCCGCTAAAATGATTTCCTGATCTTCTGAAGAAATTTCTTCCCACACATCCGTCTTCACAACGAGCATAACCGTGTTATAAAAATGTCCGGTCAAAGAGAAATAGTCCTGTACTTCATAAAGCTTCGGTAAAACAATATTTGCGAGCGGATTTTCCTGAGCATCAATCGCGCCTTGTTGAAGCACCCCGTACACTTCACTGAACGCCATTACAGTAGGCATTGCACCCATTTGCTCAAACGCGTCAACCCGAAGTTTTGTCTCCGCAACTCGAATATTAAGACCATCCATATCTCGAGGCTCCACAATCGGCCCCCGATTATTTGTAATATGCCTGTAACCCCATTCCAGATAGCCAATTTTTGTCATCCCTTGTTCGGCCATAATGTCTGCGAGATACTCACCAAATTCTCCTTTATAAGCTGCCCGCGCATGGTCGATGTCCTTCCACATATACGGCAGATCTTCAATAGCCATTCGCATATCCAACGCCTGCATCGAACCAACCATAATTGCTGCCGAATCCATAGCACCTAACTGCACTTGTTCAAGCATCTCTGTTTCCGAACCGAGCAAACTATTCGGATAGATATCAAATACGATGCGACCATCTGTTTTTTCTTCAACCTCCGCTGCCATATCTTCAATCAAATCAGATGCTGGTGTGCCTTCTGTTAAGGCATGCCCGAGCTGAAGTGTAACTGTATCAGCTTGATCGGCATTCGCGTTAGAACAAGCTGATAGTATAATGAACAGCGAACCAGTTAATAAAACCATCTTCCATTTATTCATAACATTCACTTTCCCCTCTTTTGTAGAAAACGAACTACCAGAAAGCATTAATCCTATGTATTTCAAGTCGAAAATTAACGTTTGTCTATCATTTAATTTGCGTGCTGAAATATTGGTATACTGTATACTACAATACATAAATATAAAAGCCAATACCATTTGAATAAACAGAAAACATTATGTAAATAACACTTTATAGCCATGTTCCTACATTTAACGGAGTCAAATTTATTTCTTGAGTTTACAAAATATTTTATTTAATGTATGATAATGACTAAACATGTATACTGTATACAAGGTCCGTACACGCACAGCTTTAGAATAAAGGAGATAAAATACATGCTAAGCAAAATAAACGCTCGCGTAAAAAAGATTTCCGTACCAGGCATTCGTGTCTTTGCAAATAAAGTCAATGAATATGAAAACGGCATCAATTTTACGATCGGTGAATCTGACTTTCCAACACCCGAAAATGTAAAACAAGCTGGAATAGAAGCGATAAAAAACAACTTAACCGGCTATTCCCATAATGCTGGGCTATTAAACGTCCGCCAAGCGGTCTCACGCTTTTTTGAGGAAACGTATCATTTTTATTACGATCCAGCAAATGAAATTGTTATAACAAACGGGGCTAGTGAAGCAATTGATTCGGTGTTGCGTACTATTTTAGTAAGTGGAGATGAAGTCATCTTGACCTCCCCGATCTATTCTGGATACGAATCGATTATCCATCTAAATGGCGCAAAGTCTGTCACAATCAATACGACAGACACTGGATTCGTTCTCGATCCCGAACGTTTGGAACAAGCACTAACAGATAAAACGAAAGCAATTATCCTTAACTATCCATCGAATCCGACCGGAGCCACACTTAGCCGCGAACAGATGGAAGGAATTGTTGCTGTTTTAAAAAAACATGATATTTTTATTATTTCTGATGAGATTTATAGTGAAAACACATTCCATAGCAAACATTGTTCGTTCGCTTCTTTCCCGGAGATCCGGGAGCAATTATTTCTCATCCACGGACTATCGAAATCCCATGCAATGACAGGCTGGCGCATTGGTTATGTGCTCGGAAGTAAAAATTTAATGGAGCATGTATTGAAAGTACATTTAAACAACTCGATTTGTGCTTCCCTACCAAGTCAATACGCAGCAATCGAAGCACTTACAGCTGCAAAGGAAGCACCTGCTGAAATGAACAAGGCTTACATCGAACGAAGAGATTTTGTATACAAGCGGCTAAAGGAAATGGGACTTGAGACAACACTCCCGACCGGAGCGTTTTACTTTTTCCCATCGATTCAATCAACTGGCTTAACTTCAATGGAATTTGCGACCAAACTATTAGAGAACGAACAGGTTGCCGTCGTTCCAGGAAGTTCATTCACGGGGAATGGTGAAGGGTTTATTCGAATTTCTTACGCTAATTCAATGGAAAATTTACAAGAGGGCCTCGCAAGGATAGAGCGTTTCGTTAAGAAATAATGGAAGGAAAAGGAGAAAAAGATGAAAAAAGTAGTTCAACGTGAAACCCTGTCTGAACAAGCATACCGGATTATTAAACAAGCGATCACGGATGGAAGATTGAAAGATAAAGAATCGTTGCCAGAAGAAAAGCTCGCAAAAGATTTGGGAATCAGCCGCACCCCGCTTCGTGACGCCTTTGCACGACTCGCGGCAGAAGGACTAATCATTCAACAAAAGGGAGCACCGGCAATCGTTGCTAGCTTTACGAAAAAGAATTCTCTTGACTATATGGAACTCCGTAGTTTACTTGAGGTATACAATGTTGAAAAGATAACGGTAAAAATGAGTGACGAGATGATTGAAAAATTGCAGGAAAATCTAGCAAGCCAGCGCACAGCAATTAATGAAAATAAGTATAACGAGTTTATTGAGCTTGATCGCGATTTTCATCTACTGTTGGCAGCTTGCAATGACAATGAGGAAATAAAAAAAGTCATTCATCGCATGAATACAGGTGTTAACCGAGCATTTCTTATTCTATCCAGCACCGTTCCTAAGAGTGCGGAGGATGCTTACAAGGAACATCAAGAAATTTTGCAAGCATTAGAACAAAAGGATGTCGTTACAGCGAGGAACAGTATGCTTATTCATATGAGCAATGTTAAAAAACGTTTTTTAAGCTACTATGACCACGCGGAAAATAAGAATTAGCCTATACAGGGAGGTATCTATCATGCTTTGGCAAACGGAACAACAATTGGAAGATTTACTATGTGAAGTTGTTAGCTGGGATAGTCGGACTGGAACAGAAGGGGAAATCCAGTTTGCTGAAAAAATAAAAGGTAAGCTGCTTGAGTTAGAATACTTTAAGGAAAGGCCCACTCTCATTCAATTTCATGATGCAGGAAATGAACGAAATGCCGTAACGGCTTTATACAAACAGGAAAACATCAAAAAAACAATCGTACTCATTAGCCACTTCGACACGGTACATACAGAGGAATTCGGTGCACTTGGTGATTTAGCTTTTCAACCTCGGGAACTAACAAAGAAATTTAAGGAAATGCTTGATTCGCTGCCAGAAGATGTGCAAAGTGACGTTACATCCGGTGATTATTTGTTCGGGCGTGGTACGATGGATATGAAGATGGGTCTCGTTCTGCACCTTCATCTGCTTGAGCAAGCCATTTATGAAAAGTGGTCGATTAACCTGCTCCTTGTCACCGTTCCCGATGAAGAAGTAAATTCAAGCGGTATGCTTACCGCTGTTAAAGGACTTGTAGATATCCGGGAGCGTTATGATTTAAATTACACCCTATTTTTAAACAGTGAACCGAGTTTTTCCATGCAGCCACAAGACGCGCAGTATTATATATATTCCGGAACGATTGGAAAAATCATGCCCTCAGCGCTTTTTTATGGGCGAGAAACCCATGCCGGCGAACCTTTGCAAGGAATCAATGCACACTATATGGCTAGTTTTTTGACGAAGAAAATGGAATATAATCAAGCGTTTAACGAGGAAGTATATGGCGAGCGCACACCGCTTCCACTTTGCTTAAAAACCTATGATTTGAAAGCGGATTATTCCACACAAACATCCAACCACGTTGCAGCGCTTTACAACGTCTTTTTAATGAAACGAAATGCGAAAGAGACGATGACTTCTTTCCGTGAAGTCGCAACAAAGGCTATGGAGGAATGCGCAGAAGAATACAGACGTGTGTTAGCAAGGGAAGAAAATAGTGAGGAGCACTTCAACATAGATGTATGGGAATATGAAGAACTATTGAATTATGCTAGGGGTAAACTTGGCAAAGAAAAGACGGAGGAAATAATTAAAGAAACCGTCGCACTTCCCAATTTGGATCAGCGGGAAATTTCCATGAAAGTATGCGATCAAATAATGGCTCATTGCCAAGAACTTGCACCAGCATGCATTTTATTCTTTGCGCCGCCGTATTATCCGGCAATAAATTCTTCAGATGACCCGCTCGTTCAGGAGAAAATTCTGTTAACGAAGCAGCTGCTTCAAGATCATTTTAATGTTAAGGCAGAGCAAGTGCATTATTTTAATGGAATTTCTGATTTGAGTTATGTGAATTACGATAAGGATGATAAAGGCTGGGAATCTTATCAAAATAATACTCCAGTTTGGGATCACTTATATACGATTCCATTTGATGAAATGCAGAAGCTTCAAGCACCGGTCTTAAATATTGGACCTTTCGGGAAAGATGCTCATAAATTGACAGAACGGCTTCATAAGCAAAGTGCTTTCGTGCATACCCCTTTTGTTTTGCAGAAGGTGGTGCAGACTATGTTTGATGGAGTGATTGCTGGAGTGGGAAAGGAGTGAAGATGATTTGATCTTCACTCTTTTTTGGGTTCACTATCTATTTTTATGGAAATTATCCAAAAGTAGAAATTTAATTAGAACTGTGATATGTAAGTAAAACACACGAGTTCTAGCTTTTTATTCCTAGTATAACAAGATTTATTAAAATAACTTCATCTGCTCAGTTAACTTTTCTTGCCCTTCCTTAGGCATTACATAGCCTAAAGCTTTATAGCCCTTCTTCCTATTCTCATACATATTTTCAAATATACCTTCTTTACGGTCAATATAATCATAGACTTTCACAACTGATTTCTGTTCATGGATACGATGTAATCTTCCGACATACTGTTGCAAAGTACCTTTCCAAGAAAAAGGGAAAATTAAAAACAGAGTATCTAGCCGGGGATTATCAAAGCCCTCTCCTATATATTTTCCGGTGGCTATGATGAGACGTTCTTCTTCATCTGGTAACTTATTTAGTGCATCTAATCTACTTGCTTTCTCTCTGTCACTTAAGTTTCCGGTTAATATAAATAGATTCTTAGTAAAACCCGCAAATTTATCGGCCAGAATTTTCACATGGTCCACTCTTTCAGTTAATATGATCGGTGCGGCCCCCTGCTCTAACTCCTTTAGTACATCATTAAATATCATCGTATTTCTTTTTTCGTCCAGTATTAGTTCCTTATACAGTCCTTCATTCGTATTCCCCTTATCTATTAACTTACTTTTAAACGATGTATAACGGGGAATTAAAATGTGTTTGAATGGGCGAAGTTTTGATAGATCTTTAGCACTGATTTTATATCTTGTTCGACCTAATTGCATACGCATAATTGCTTCATGTCCGTCTTTACGTTTAGAAGTTGCGGTTAGACCATGTACATAAGCTGAATCAAATCGTTTCAATACTTTTTCAAATGTATAAGCTGAAAATGGTGACATTCATCCACAATTATTTGACCATATTTATTTAAATCCTTTAATTTCTTTTCATCTTTAATTGATTGGATCATTGCTATGTCTATCTTACCTTGACGGGAATTCTTACCACCTCCAATTAATCCAATTTGTTCTGGTTGTATGTCCAAAAATGCACCTAATTGTTCTCGCCATTGATTCATCAATTGCTTTCGATGAACAATGACTAAAGTATTTACTTTTCTCTCAGCAATAAGTGCTGCGCCAATTACTGTTTTTCCAAATCCCATTGCCGCTTCCAATATTCCTGTGTTAAATTTAGTCATCGATCCTAAAGACTCTTCCTGATGGAACGATAACTTTCCTGTAAAATTTACATCTACTCTACTTCCCAAATAAGTATTATTAACTAACGTATAGTCGATAGATGCTTTCTTTAACAACTCTTTTAAGTCCTCCAAACAACCTCTTGGCAAAATTAAATAATTACCATCTCGCTCAGAGCAATCGATCACTCTAGGAATTCTTTTTGTTGAATGGCGTTTCTTTTCAGCACGATAATAATCTGGGTTACTGAACTTTGCCAATCCAACTACTTGCTCTAAAATATGTTGTGAGATTTCATTTGTATTAATATAGATCCCATTCGTGCAAATAATGTTTATTTTATTTGAAAGAGGTGCTACGACTGGTCCTTCTTGAATAAACATATTTTTATTTGAAGAGGTATTGATTAAACTCTGTATTTCTTTTTTACTTATTCTATTCACTTTCGCCAAGTAATCCCATTGGTCCTTAAACGGATTAAAGTTCTCGTCTATAAACACGCTATTGTGTTCTTTTCGGGATTGGCCTTGTAATGGTAAAGCAATTAAATTACCAAACTTGCCTTTCGTTAATTCATCCTGATTTGGAAACATGCGATCAAAGGATTTTAATTCTCGTTTATTTCTCCGATCAATAGTATAGGTTAGTAAAAGAGTTCCAAATTCCCTAGCCAGTGTTGCCGATATTGGCTCCGTAAAGAAGAACCATACATGACAGCCATTTCCAGAGCGAGAGCGTTCCATATATGCAGGAATGCGAAGTTGTTTACAGGTGCCAATAAAATGTTTTACATCCTCTTTCCAGTCATTTTTGTCAAAGTCAATTGCAAGAAACCAGCAAGTATTATTTCTTAAAAGAGGGTATATACCAAGCGTAAGATCACCGGTTAGATGTCCCTCTATCACCGTTTTAGTTAATGGATAATAAGAATTTGACTTTGAATTCTTAGCAGGTGCATAGCCAGAATCTCCGTCTTTACTTACCCATCTATAGGCATAAATATCTTTGCGACCTTTAAACAAATTAGAAAACAATTGAATTCTTTCATTCATTTTAGCTTGAATCATCGCTTCTTTATTCAGATTCGGTTCTATATGCTGTTTCATATTAGATTGATAGTATTCCACCAGATGCTTTAGTTGCCTATTTTCCTCTTTTAATTCTCCTACCTCTTTAATCAACCGCTTATTCTCTTGTATAAGTTTACTATCCATGACAGACCATATCCTTATGTTTTAATTTTTCTATTAATTAATAATACAGCATTCCCACTCAAATCAGTATTAAACAACATATAACAGACATTTCATTAAAGCTGAACAAACCCACCAAATAACCAAATCAGCACTCCACTAACCGCTCCCACAGAAATCGCTGCGACAAACCCAATATAAAACGGCTTTAGCCCTAATCCTTTAAACATCTTGAAATTCGTTGATAGTCCAACTCCAGCCATCGCCATCCCAAGGAGATAGGTCGTTCCAAATGAACTAAGATTTGTATAGATACTGCTCCAGCTATCAGACGCGAAAATACCAAATGCATTTCCTGTACTTTCCAATGTTGCATCCCCGATCGTTCGCATAATAGAAAGAATCAGAAATCCAATGACAAATAACGGAATGAATGTATACCATTTCGGCAAACTGTCCTCTTTATTTTCTACCTGAGCAGCCAGCTCCTTCGACTTGCTAAAAAATAAATAAGAGACAAAAGGAATGATCGCAATGATAAATAAATTTCTCGTTAATTTCGTAACGGTTGCTGCATCCACCACTTGCGGCATCTGATACAGCTGATCATAAATTAGCGCTGCTCCGGTCACCTGCGCTGTATCATGGATAGCGGTACCTAAGAATAACCCAGCCTTAATCGCATCCTCCGCAAATAAGAAATGAGCGAGAAATGGATACAACAACATCCCTGTTAAACCAAAGATGGTAATATTCGCTACCGCATAAGAAATTTCATTTTCCTTCGCCTTTATTACAGGAGATGTCGCCATAATTGCAGTGACACCACAAATGCTCGTTCCGCTTGCAATTAAAGTTGCCAGACGTATGGACTGATTCATTTTATTAGCTAAGAATAAGGTTACTAATAAACCGACAGATATACATGCAACAATAAGCGGGATTCCGAATGCCCCGAGTTTTAAAGCTTCCATCAAACTCAATCGGAGACCGAGTAAAATAATCCCTGCCCGTAAGATATATTTCATCGAAAAGGAGATTCCTTTTGTAAAAATATCGGAGAGCCCGATTGAATTCCGAATAATAATACCAAGTATAATTGCAACAAAAATTCCTGAGATTGGTGTTTCGCTGCCTTCAGATAATAAACCGATAGCTTTTAAACCTGTCCCAATGAGCTGAGCACCGTACATCCCGCTAAGCATGATCAGAAGACATAATAGAAGACCGGGTAAAATATTTATTAAAAAATGTGGTTCTTTTCGTTGTATTGCATTTTGCAAGGTAACCTACCCTCCCTCATATGCGCACTTTTTCTCCATCCCTTATTATCGCATAACTAAGATAGTTTCGACAAAAATTTAAAGGATGATAGAAATTAAAGAACGGAACACTTGTTCTTAACCTTTAATTCTGTTATGCTATATCTAGAATCACATCTCGGTAAGTTCTCGCTAAATTCTAAAAACTTCAAAAGGGATGTGTTATAATGGAATTAACAAAATCACTTCGCCAGTACCCCCTAGAAAGCATCATACACGATACAGTAAGAGACGAGCCTACAGACTACAGCAATAACGAATCAGATTTCCAAAGCAACAAAAGATTCAGAGCATTAAAACGGATACCGCTGCCAAGGTTGATGAATTTAAAGATTGATTATGCTTTTAAGCAACTTTTTGGTATCGAAAAAAACAAACAAATTACCATTGTATTTTTAAATGCTTTTTTACAGGAAACGGGACGAGATCCGATTAAAGACATTACTTTCAATAATATCGAAGCAGGCGGAGAACATGTCGATGATAAGCAATCAAGACTTGACTTATTAGTCGTCACCACTACTGGTGAAAAAATCAATGTTGAAATTCAGTTTACCGATCGATATAACATGATTAGACGCTCTATCTATTATTGGTCAGGAATCTACCGCAGCCAGTTGCTTTCGGGAATGGGATACGAAGAGCTAAGCGATGTTATTTCCATCAACCTGTTGAATTTTAATATTTTTGATCAGACGGAACGGTTCCATACGATGTATCACCTATTTGAGGATGAAGAACAATTCAAACTGACAAATGCCATGGAGTTTCACTATATTGAAATGCCGAAACTGTTGAAAGCTTGGAAAGAAGATAAACTGGATCCTTGGAAAGACGTTTTAGCTAGATGGCAATTGCTGCTCGGGATGGTTGATCATCGGAATAAAAAATTCTATGAAGATATTTATCATGAATTGGAGGAGATTGCAATGGAAGATAAGACACTTCAAAAAGCGTTTCATAACTGGGAAGAGCTCAGCATGACACCAGAACAGTATTTAGCTTATGAATCTCGCTTAAAGCATATTTTGGATGAAGAAGCGGCAAAGCGGGAGGCAGAGCTCCGAGCACAGGAAGCAGAGAAAGATGGTATGGAACGTGGCATGAAACGAGGAATGAAACGTGGAATAGAACAGGGAATGGAACGGGGCGAGGAAAAAGCTAAAAAATCAATAGCCCAACGTCTTCTTTCAGATGGTACAGAAATCCAATACGTAATGAATATAACAGGGCTATCAAAAGAGGAAGTACTTGAAATTCAAAAAGATATAGCTGAATAAGTTATCTTCAGCTACCTATCCACTCATCATCATGACTCTCAATGGGCGATAATGCAAAAGACCACCTCAGTCCATATCAAGGATGAAGTGGTCTTTCATATTACATATTTCACCATCTCTCAGGAAATACCAGACGTTTTATCTCAATGTTTCCTGCTGGAAAATCAAGCTTATATTCATTTTCACTTGCGACAGTTCCTAATTATGTAAGGCACCAAGCTCTTTATCTTTCACGATTACTCTTCCATATGTAGGTGTTTCTAAAGCATTAACCAACAGCACCATAAATATCATATGATACTTCACCGAATAAAAATGCTAAAGCGTCCCTTACTTCAAATTCCTAGAGTTAGGTTAGTGAAATTGTTCACATATCATACACAGCTTTTGGCTTATTAAGCGTATATAATAAAGATAGAATCAATGCTCACCGATGAGTAAAGTTTCTAGTAAACTTTAGGAGGTTATCTCATGAAAAATGTATTTGTACTTGGAGGAACTGGTCTATTAGGATATCACACAGTTATGGAGTTACTTGGAAGAGGTTATGAAGTTTCGACAATTGCTTTACCACCTATGCCATCAGAAGATATATTACCCGCAAAAGTCAATTGTCGGCTTGGCAATATAAATGAGATGTCAGATGAAGAAGTATTAAAATTATTTGAGGGTATAGACATGTTTGTATATGCAGCTGGTGTCGACGAGAGAGTTGTACCTGATGCACCTGCTGATGCTTTCTTTTATCGTGAAAACGTATTACCAACGCAACGAATTGCACGTCTTGCTAGAAAAGCTGGGATTAAACGATTTGTTATATTCGGATCGTATTTTGCTCATTTCGCAGAACAATGGACAGATTTGCCTTTAATGGAGCAAGCCTATCCACGTACTAGAATTTTACAGGAAGAAGTTGCGATCATGGAAGGATCAGGAGTGATGGACGTTATGATCCTCCGTCTGCCATATATATTTGGAACAATGCCTGGTCGCAAGCCTTTATGGGAAATGTTTTTACCACAAATTCAAGGTAATGAATTTGTACCAGTTTTAGGTGGCGGTTCAGCAATGGTTACCGTGAAACAAGTCGCAGAAGCAGCGATCGGCGCCTTAGAACATGGCGAACATGGTGGAACGTATGCAATTTCTGGAACGAATATGAAACATAAAGCCTTCTTTGAAATCATTGCGGAAGTATTAGGTCAAAAAAATACGGTTGTTCAAGTTGTCGATTTAGAGCAGATGAAGCCAGGATATATACAAGGTGATGAACAAGCTGCAAAAGAAGGGAAAGAACATGGTATCCATCTAGAATTAACAGCAGAGATACAAAACCGTGATGCTTATTTAGATCCAGCAGATACAATGCCAATTTTACAGTATAACGAAGATGATATTCATGCAGCTATTGTAGAAAGTATTAAAGCGTGCTTAGAATAATATCTTTAGTAACGAAAAGAATACCTTAAAGCATTAGACATCGCTTTAAATCTACAAAAAGAATATATAAATAGCGTCTACAAACCACTTTTAGACGTATCATCAGACACCTTTATCTTGGTTGAAAAATCAAGTATAGGTGTCTTTCGATATGCCACTAATTTTGATTCGATATATTAAGCACATTAACACTAAGGCATTATAAAAACTAGTTGAGTGGCCCCAGATGAAACAATTCTCTTCAGATATTATTCACTAGCTCTTATAAGGTCCTACTTTTCCATTTATAATGCAGCTGCTCCCCCATCAATCGAAATTACCGCTCCATGAATATAAGATGATTCTTCACCTAATAAAAATGCTACGACATCCCCTACTTCATGTGGCTGACCTAATCTATCCGTCGGTACTTCTTCGGCCATTGCATCAATCTCTCCCCGTGGGAATGCCATCGGTATCTTGTTCGTCCCTGGTGCAATCGCATTAATACGGATATTATCCCGGCCATATTCACCAGCAATTGTTTTGGTTAAACCAATAATCGCATGTTTCGTTGCAGAATAAGCCCCAAGTGTTGGCATGCCGGCCACGCCACCCAAGGAAGCCGTATTCACTATCACGCCACCGCCAGTCTTCAGCATTTCATTCACAACAAATTTCAATCCATAGAAAGCACCATTCAAGTTCACATTGACGATGGAATGAAATTCTTCAATCGAGCATTCCAGTGTGCGAACTCCTGAACCAGAGATACCTGCATTGTTAAAGAATAAATCTACTCTTCCAAATTTGTCTATTGTCTCGGCAACATAACGCTGAACATCTTCCATCATGCTCACGTCCGCTTCAACAAAAATTGCTTCCACTCCTAACTCCTCACATAGCCTTACTGTTTCTTCTCCTCTTTCCTTTGACAGATCAACAATAGAAAGGTTTGTTCCTTTCTCCGCAAGTTTTAAAGCTGTTTCCCTACCAAAGCCACTACCACCACCTGTAATGATTGCTGTTTTTATCATATGAAAACCTCCGTTATTATTATTAGTTAAATTTATTGTGAATTATTGAACATATAAGTTTTATTATATCATTAACAACTTAAATAATCTATCTCTCTTGTTTGGTTAACTTAGAATTTACTTATTAGAGGCAACCTATTCTCCACTGATTCCCACAACCATTCGACACAATTCGAGTAGTGACATATACCTGAACCATGTTAGAATAGAACTAACTATGAACCGAGTGGTGATAATATGTTTAAACGTGTAAAAGAAGCAACTTATTTGACGGCTGAAAAGGCGTGGAGCTACCGGGCAATTCTCCGCTATTTTTTTATTCAGCATGAAAGAATGAGAGAATTTCTTTTCCCAGAAGAAATCTATGAATACCTTATCCAATATGACGAATTCAAAGACTATCCAATTGAAGCCCTTCACATTGACCTCGACACGCTGGTGAAATGGGGAAACCTCATAGCTAGACAAGAATTGGGTAAATCGCGAACCGTTGAAGAATTTAAAAAGAAGCGATTTCGTTACCAATCCACACCTTATACCATCGAATTTGAGAGAATGCTCATCCAGCTTGAAGGCATGGGAGAAGTATTTGGCGGCTCTCTTGAAAAATCCCAATTTGAACGCCTTTATCAATCTCTTGCAAAAATTGAACGTATTATCAAAGGAAACTTAACGGAAAAAAATGAAGAATGCGCTCAACTTTGGGATGATACTCTTTCCTATTTCCGGCAAATTACCCAGAACACATCCGACTATATTGCCTACCTAAATAGTGAAGAAGTTGAAGAGCAAATGCAAACGGAAGCTTTTCTCGTTTACAAGGATCAGTTTACTACCTATTTAAGAGACTTTATTATAGCGCTGCAAGGAACATCCCTGCAAATTCAGGATATTTTACTTGCAATCACAAAAAGTGAACTGCGCGCCTTTCTTCAAAAGGTCATCCAGCATAAAGATCAAGTTTTCCGCTTTGAGCAAGAACAAGAAGAAACAGATCCATATAAAGAACAGGAGGAAAAATGGGCAAGCATTAAAGATTGGTTTCTCGGGAACGAACACGGGGAAAGTCAATACGAAATGTTACAACAACGTACAACCGAATCCATTCGTCGGATTACTCGAGTAGTTCAGCGACTTGGGGAGAGACATCAATATTTCCGGAGCAGGAAAAAAGATTACCTTCATCTCGCAAAATGGTTTAGCTCATTGGAAGACTTGGAGGAAGCACATCAGCTTTCCTCTGTGGCCTTTGGTGTCTTGCATACTCGTCATTTCCACATCGATCACATCCCAACGGAAAACATTTATACCGACGTCTGGGACGAGGAACCAATGGAACACGAAACAAAACCGATCACACGGAACTACCGGGAAAAAACAAGACCTGGTGCAGTTACCAGTAATACCAAAAAGAAAGAAGAATTAAAAAAACAATATTTAGAACAGAAGCAACAGGAGAAGAAACTAATCGAACAATATATTGAAGGAAACGAAATCCACATTGAAAATCTTCCGCTTGTTGAATCCCATGTTAGAAAACTGTTACTCTCCTGGATCGGTAAAGCGATGGTTCGCAAAGATCGGACGATAAAAACAGAGCTTGGTGTAAAGGTACGTGTAGTTATCCGTGATGGTCGAGTTTTACTACGAGCAAAAGACGGCGTCCTCAAAATGCCTAATGTAACCTTTCAATTTATAGATCTGGAGGGATCAGCATCATGAATCAGACCGGATTTGATGAAGAAACAATTGAAGCTTTAAGCATATTATTTGAACAGTTTTGGGTGTTACGCACGAAAGAACCTGCTACATACCAATTCATCCGTGAACGGGAAAAAACATTGAAACGATATATTTCCGATAAATTGGGATTTGACTTAATCGTTCACCAACATTTTATCAAATTGGAAAAAATACCAGTTACTCCAAAAGGATGGATGGGAATTCAAGATTTTACTGAGCCACTTGATTATGCAATTTTTTGCTGTGGATTGTCTTTCACCGAACAGCGATCCGTTGAGGAGCAATTTTTATTATCCGATATTACGGAAGAAATCGAGGATCTCTATCCAGGAGATTTTCCGCTGGATTGGACGAATTATCAGCAGCGTAAATCACTTGTACGTGCACTGAAGAAAATGGTTGAACTCGATATTATTAAAGTCGTCGATGGCGATATTGAATTGTTTGCAGGTAATGAGGAGCATGAAGTTCTTTATGAAGTGACAGTTTACGCCCGCTATTTCATGCGCTCATATCCAGATGATTTATTCCGCTACCAAACAACGGAGGAAATACTGGAGAGCGAATGGCTGAGACATCAAGATGATGTACGTCGTAAACGGGTATATCGGAAACTGCTTTTCTCCCCCGCTGTCTATCGTGAGAGCGAGGAAGATCCTGATTTCGGTTATATCCGGAGCTTCAGAAACAGACTGCGTGAAGATTTAGAATCACATACACCGTTTCAACTGGAAGTATTTAAAAATGCAGCTATGCTCGTCATGCCAGAACGAAAACAGCGCTATACCCTATTTCCTGACCAGAAAGCAATTATGAATGTCGCGCTCCATTTTCAAACGTATCTGCGTGGTGAAATAGGGGCTTATTCCATTAATGCACTTGGTGAAGTTAAATTAACGATGGCAGAATTCAGCCAAATAACAGGAACGGTAAAAGGGATTTACGGACAGGGCTGGAGTAAAAAATATCGAGATATGTCCTATAACTTGATCGCTGAAGAACTTTTACAGCTCTATAAAGATTGGGAATTAGCGACAGTCGAAGCCGATTCAGACATGATCATATTAAAACCTGCTATTGCAAGAATGGTCGGGCATTATCCTAAAGACTTCGAGGTGAACAATTAAAATGAATAAATGGAAAATGAACCGTGCTGGGTTACTGAATTTCTGGTATTACGATGAAGAAATTTTTAATTTTTCTAATGGAAAACTATTGCTCCGAGGTAGTAATGGTTCCGGAAAATCCGTGACCATGCAAAGCTTCCTCCCTGTACTTCTCGACGGAAGAACATCGCCTGACCGTTTAGATCCATTCGGTTCCAAAGCAAGAAAGATGGAAGATTATCTTTTAGGTGAAAAAGAGATCGTCAATCGGGATGAACGGACCGGCTACCTATTTATCGAATTTAAACGGGAGCACACCGAGCAATATTTAACAATTGGGATTGGCTTACAAGCAAAACGCAATAAACAGATGAAATTCTGGGGGTTTGTCATAAATGATAACCGTAGGATTGCCATCGACTTTCATCTGTATAAATTGGAGCGGAGCGCGGGTGAAGAACATAAACTCCCTCTCTCCCGCGTTGAACTCGAAAATCTTCTTCAAGATGGAGGTCATGTTGTACAGACGAAATCAGAATATACAAAGCTCGTAAATAAATATCTATTCAACTTTGAAACAATCGAAGCTTATGAAGACTTGATTAAGCTGCTTATCCAGCTTAGAAGTCCAAAGCTTTCCAAAGACTTTAAACCGACCGTCATCTATGAAATTTTAGAAGCCGCTCTTCCCCCATTGTCCGACGAAGATCTGCGTCATCTGTCGGATACGATTGAACAGATGGATCAGACAAAACAGCAGATCGAACAACTAGACCGGGAAGCAGTTGCCATCACCAGCTTAAATAAATTCTATCAAACGTATAATGAATATATACTCGCAGAACAGGCACATGAATATTTACAAGCCGAAAAACGTTTGGCAAAAGAGCAAGAAAATGAACAGGAAACCAAATTGAAACAAGAACAGCTAATAAATGAAATCGAGCAGCTGGAAGTAGACAGGAAAGAACTAGAATTAAAAAAATCCACCTATATGGCGCAAGAAAAGCGATTACGCTCCCATAAAATTTGGAACTTGGAAGAGGAACGTGCGGAAATAGAAAATAAACTTACACAAGAAACTGCGATACACCGCAGAAAAACGGATCAACTGCAAACAAGGCGAAATCGAGAGCATAATCTAAGAATAGATTTACAGAAACTAGAAACAACTATTGCAAGTCAAGAAAAAGACATCAAAGACAAGCTGACCGATCTTGTAAATGACGCGGAAGAAGCTGCGTTTACGGAATCTCATCATATAAATGAACAAGATTTTAAACGTCACGGGCAAGCAACCTTTGATTTCAGCTTATGGAAAAAAGAAGCAGGCAACCATTTGTCGAATCTTGAATGGATAGAAGAGAAACTAAGAGAATTTGAAGCATTAAAAGAGAAATACCAAGAAAAAAACAAACAATTGGCAGATGAAAATAAGAAATTGGATGACGCCCTGTATCAAGAACAGGAATGGGTACGACTTTTCGAAGAGGATAAAGAGATAAAATTGAATGAAATTCACACTTGGGTAAATGAAACATCTTGGCTTGATATTCCAGATGAAGTTATGCAGGAAACTGCTCGTGCGTTGCAAAGTTTATATGAGGATACCTCCTATGAAACGATAAAGGAACCATTCCGCCAAGCAACATATCAATATGAACAGAGCCAACGAGAAAAACTGTCTGAGCTTCGTTTTATGCAAAATCAATTAATAGAAGAGCTCGAAGCAAAGGAAGCAGAACTGGCTGAATGGAAGTCGAAAAAAGATCCCGAGCCAGCCACTGACCCGTTAACGAAAGAAGCTAGGCAGCAACTAACAGAAATGGGGATTGCCTACTCCCCTTTATACGCAGCAGTTGAATTTCATGATGATGTCGAACCGTCACTTCAGAAGCGGATTGAAGCTGCATTGATTGATAGCGGTATGCTGAACGCATTGATTGTAGAAAAAGATATCGAAATAAAACATGATAAAGTACTGACTGCGAATCCGCAGATGATGGCTTACACGCTTGCTAATTATTTAAAACCTGACCTTGATTCAAACAGCAAACTAGCAACGAGCTTAGTTGATGATATATTAAGAAGTATTTTAATCGATGAAAGCGGTGAAACTCATTTCTCCGTAGATGAACAAGGTAACTATAAAATAGGACTTCTCAAAGGGCATGCTCTCCCGGTGGAAAATGTTCGGTATATCGGTAAAAATGCAAGAAAAAGATACCAAGCAGAACAAATCGAACGCATCCAGGAAGAAATCTATGCTTTACAAAACGAAAAACAATCCCTGGACAGCAGAATCGAACAAATAGAAACAGCTATTAAACAAGCGAGCACGCGACTTGCTGCTTTTCCACCCGACAAAGACTTAGCTGAAAGTTTCAACCAGATTAAAGATGTTCGATTAACGATCAATCACCATAATGGACAGATCGCAATATTAACTACTGCAATCCAGACAATATATGCGGAATATACAACTGTAAAACGTACCATTGATGAAAAAACGAGGAGTTATAATTTAGAAGTGAGTCTCTCTTCATTTCAAGAAGCAATCGTTGTAATGAAGCGTTATGAAAAAGATTTATCCGAAACAGAGAAATCACATATCCAGTACATTAACTTTTCTCTCCAATATCAGGATAAACAAAATCAACTTCACGAATTAACAGAAGAAATATTGGAAATTCAAGGAGACATCAACATAGCAGAAGACTTGATTAAAGGGCTCGAAGTAAACTTAAAACAAATCAAACTCGAACTTGAAAAACACGGAGAAATAGATATTCGTAAACAGATCAACGAAGTACAAGACATGTTAAAAGAAATCGATCATGCCCTCGATAAAACGAAGGAAAAGCTGCCGGTTAAACGAACAGAACGAAAACAGATCGATGAACAACTCACACATGTCCGACAAACCGTTCAATTTTGGTTGCACCTGAAGGAAACTTGGGAGAAGTCTTTCTTAAGCGAATTGCATCGGGAATTCGTACTTACTGGAAATGATCAACCTGCACATGAGGCTGCTAGAAAAGTTACAAACGAATTTGGACATCTTTTAAAAGAGAAAGAACGTCCTAAACTTTTAGAACAGCTGACAAAAGAATATTATAAACAGCATGGCGACTTGATGGAATATCGTCTGAACAGCTTCAGTGCACCCTACCAGACACCTGAATGGATGAATATCGAGACAAGCGATGAGCAGAAACTTCATATTGATAATTGGAAACAAAAAATGTCCCGGCAGCTTATTGAATTGAATCATCTTGGAAAACAGATGAGTCCTTCGATGCTTAAACAGCAAATAGAAATGGAACAAGCTCGTCAAGAAAGCTTCCTTGACGATCAGGACAGAGCACTATATGAAGAAATCCTTTTCCATACCGTTGGGCAAAAGCTGCGTGCACGAATCCGCCGAGCAGAGCAATGGGTGAAGCAAATGAAAAAATTAATGGAATCTCGCGACACCTCATCCGGCTTATCCTTCTCTATCCAGTGGAAGCCCCGAACAGCCGATTCGGAGACTGAGATGGATACGGTGGATCTTGTCCATCTACTAAGACAGGATGCCAAGCTTTTAAAAGAAACAGATAGAGATAAAATTATTATGCATTTTCGCTCCAAAATAGAAAAAGCAAAAGAAGTAGCCGAAAATGAAAATGAATTACAGACATTCCTTCAAGTGTTGAAAGAAGTGCTTGATTATCGTAAATGGTTCTCCTTTGTTCTCTATTTTCGCCGTGAAGGAGAGAATAAACGTGAACTGACAAATAATCAGTTTTATAAATTCAGTGGTGGTGAAAAAGCGATGGCAATGTATATTCCTCTGTTCACTGCTTGCTATTCGCGCTACTTGGAGGCTGATCCGGAGGCACCCTATATAATATCGCTAGACGAAGCTTTTGCTGGAGTGGACGAAAATAATATTAGGGAAATGTTTGAGATTGTGGAGCAATTAGGTTTTGATTATATGATGAACTCACAAGTGCTTTGGGGAGATTATGATACGATCAGTGAGCTTTCCATTTATGAACTTCTAAGGCCGAAGAATGCAGATTTCGTCGGCGTCATGGGCTATTACTGGGATGGAAATAAACGCATCGAACTTGATAAAATAGAAATAGATGAAGAAAGCGACATGAAGGTGACACAATGATGATGAAAGAAGCTTTAGCTTATTTTAGCGACGGAGATCATTTTCGTCGCTTGTTTTCTCTTTTTAAGAAAAAATATGAATCTCTTGGCAGAATTGGCGGTACAGTTAAATTAGAATATTTTTCAGATGAAGAATTAGATGCACTCGCACGATTTTTAGGTGTAACAGATAAAGAATTAAGAAGGAAGGGCAATGTTTCCCTTGAGAAATTTGAGCAACAGCTACAATCAACGAGATTTGAAGGAGTCCATTTAAAAGAGTTACTCGAAGCGTATTTCGGGGAAACCCTTCTTTCAAAAAAGGAAATGAAAGAGAAACAAGATGAAGAGACCCGGCAATTTTTCATTCAACTGAATGATAATTTCCCTGCACTACGTGATTGGCTAAACCATGTCAGAAAAAAGCCGGCTGATACATACTGGATTTACCGGTTAATAGAAGAGTCCAAACCTCGCTTTATAAAATGGATGGAACGCTTGGAAAAAGCAATTACACATTTACCTGAGCAATATGAACGACTACCGTTGTTCAGTCAACGTATCACTCGTGATCCACATGCATTTGACCAAAATACAAACTTAGGACGACTGTTTATCCATATGCTGTCCATTTACTCCATGAACGACAGGAACGTATTTATTCCATCGACTAGCGAAGGCATAAATGATTTACTATTATCTCATCGAATTTTAAGGGATGATATAACGAATTATGTTACATGCGCGAACATCATTGGTGAAACAGAAAGTGGTGCTCATCCAATGTGGCAGGCAGCCGCAGAAACACATAGCGTCATGAATGTTCCACTTCGGGAATTAGTCGATTTATCACATGCTTACCCAGCTAACCATGGATGCGATGTTTGGATTGTTGAGAACTCGGGTGTCTATTCAAGCTTGCTTGACGAGCTTCCAAGTGTTCCATTGCTGTGCACGCATGGACAATTTAAATTAGCAGGTCTTGTTCTAATCGACTTACTCGTGCAGGAAGGATGTACAATCCATTATGCAGGTGACATTGATCCAGAAGGTTTAAACATGGCGGAACGATTATTGCTCCGGCACCCAAGTAATGTGCGGATATGGAAAATGGATCTGGAATCGTACAAAAAATCGATAACAGAGGTAGAACTATCCACCGACCGTCTCCAAAAGTTAGCTTCGATCACATCCTCTGCATTAATACCAGTCGCGAATGAATTAAGAAGAAAGAAAAAAGCAGGTTATCAGGAAGCATTGGTTCCTGATATGGTGCAGGAATTAATGATGTATTTAGGATAGAGATTAATTATTTTTATGGCAGGAAGGATATTTTTAGAGGATAAATGATTTTTTCAGGTAAAAAAGCTTTCTTTCCAATAAATCTATTACGAACTTGGAAGAAAGCTTTTTTACTATTGTTTTTTCTTCTTAAAAATTACTCTAATCACTGTACAGGAAGACTTTAAATAATGCTTGATGAGCTTACTATAATAAATGTGCAGCTTTACTGGACGGCGGAATCGAACAAGGAAAGTTTTTCACAAATTGATAAGACCCCTCTGCGTGAACGAACTCTAATCTTAGTTTCTTCGAGTGAGATTAAACTACCTTTAATTGCATGAATGAACTCTAATCTAGTTTATTCGAGGGATTAAACTACCTTTAATTGCATGAACGAACTCTATTCTAGTTTATTCGAGGAATTAAACTACCTTTAATTGCATGAATGAACTCTAATCTAGTTTATTCGAGGGATTAAACTACCTTTAATTGCATGAATGAACTCTAATCTAGTTTATTCGAGGGATTAAAGCACCTCTAATCGACCGAACGATTTCTATGCTGACTTATTCAGGTGATTAGAACCCCTCTAATCAACCGAAATGAAGTCGAATCTAGGACAAACGGGCGATTAAAGATGAAACGCTCTATTCTACTCGAAAAAAATCTTGGAATCGCATTCACAATTATAATGAATTACTAGTTTCACTCACTATACCAGAGGGTTTCTTACTGTAAAAGGTGAATTATTTATTTTCAATAATAACTTTATTCAATTTCATTGTTACTGGGTTCGCAATGGTGTCACCAACGGGACAGGTTGCTTCGATAAACTCAATGAATTTTTCAACTTTTTCTCGTGGTTCGTCTGTGTCGATATGAATATTATAACGAATTTCTGAATAACCTTTACGAACATCAGATATCCCCATAAATCCGTCTGTATCAAGGTCACCTTCCAGCTCTACCCAAAGATTATGGAACGTCATATCATGTTTTCCAGCAAACGTTGCGGCGGTAATAGCTTGACAAGCACCAAGTGCTCCTAGAATCATTTCCACCGGATTCATTCCCGTATCTGTCCCGCCCAAACTTTTAGGCTCATCAACCGTAATTTCAAAATCCCTAGATTTCACCTTCACTTGAACACCTTTTTCCAGATGTGCAGTTGCTTTAAATATACTCTGGGGCATGATGATAACCACCTTTTCTTTAATATTTTTCCTTTCAATTATATTGTACACCTTTTCACATTGATAGTCTGTAGACAAATTGTGAAATATTGAACAAAAATAATGGAAAAGGTAAAAAATCAAATATAATACTTGATTTTTCACCTCGATTATCATCGGCTGGCATGTTTCCACTTTTTCTTGTCATAATTAGGAAACGTGCCAAGCTTTTTAGTTACGCAATCAATTAAGCATGCAAGAATTTAACGCATACTGCTTCCGGTGCTTCTACATCTTTCTGCAGTAGAGTTAGTTTTCCTGTTTCGCTATCTCTTTCAAACAATGTTAATGTGCCACTTTCCTGGTTTGCAGCTACAATAAATTGCTCACTAGGATCGAGTACAAAATCACGAGGCCAGTTTCCTTCTGTATGTGTATACTCAACCAGCTCGACCGAATAATCCGCTGCAATTCGGTAAACGGCGATGGAATCATGACCTCTATTACCTACGTACACAAATTTCCCGTCGGAAGATAAATGGATTGCGCTTCCTTGGTTATTTTCCGTAAAATCTTCTGGAATTGTTGCTACATACTGGACTTCTTCAAATGATCCCGTATTCTCATCATATTTAAGCACAATAACCTCATTGCTTATCTCTGTCATTACATAAGCATAGGGAGCTGTCGGGTGGAATGCAATATGGCGCGGACCACTGCCGGCTTTTACAGTTAACACATTAACTTCTTGTAATTCATCTCCATTCGGGGAGTAAGTTGTAATCGTATCACTGCCGAGATCCACAACTACAACATATTTCTCATCTGGCGTATATCCTGCAAAGTGGAGATGCGGTTTTTCCTGACGCTCATGGGGGCCGCTTCCTTCATGAGTTACAGACTTTGGAGCCTGGATGGAGCCGTCTTCGTTCGTGAGGAATGTTTCCACTTGTTTTGTATGGTAATTCGCCGCGACAACTAAACGGTTCCTACTATCGACACTCACGTGGCAAGGCGGGGCACCAGCTGTTACTTCACTGTTTAGTTTTTCCAAGTTGCCATTTGAAACAGAAAAGGCCGCAATACCGCCCTCCTCACCTTCCTGAGAAACAGCATAAACATAATCATTATTATGACTTACAGCTAAGTATGTCGGATTATTCAATTTAGCCGCCACTTCTACGTCTGTTATCTTTTTCTGTTCGGTATCCAAGGTGAAACGATAAATTCCTTCACTTGTTTTCTTAGTGTAACTCCCGAGATAACCTGTATATTTTTTGCCCACTTAAAATTCCTCCTTCAATATTACCAATAATTCAAGTTACATCATACACTACCATAAGCATGACGGCTTTGTCCTCTAACTAGTATTATATATCCCTACTCCCAAAGCTGTCTCGTTCAACCTAGCTTACTTTTTTATCAAGAGCCACTGTCTCCTTGTAACCTGTCACAAACCGGTCCATAACATATCCAACAATTGCACCGACAAGCGCTGGAACAATCCAGCCTAAACCTAGATCAAAGAACGGCACAAACCCGATGATTTGTGCTACATTTTCTAAAAGGAAAAAAGCACGCACAAATAAAATAGCTAGAGCAACAAGTAAAATTGGTGTGAGCAATTGTCCCACACGGTCAACTATCTTCTTAGGATTTAATGAAATATAATAAGCAATAGCAAAAAATAATAGGGCAAACAGTATAAGCGGTCCACTACCTTCATTGGTAAAATAGGGTTGAAAACCTAATTACATACGGTATATTGGGATTTGCCGGAAGAGTAGGATAGTTGTTTCCTTTTATATTTCTACCCATACACCCGATACTGATTCTTCCCTCTTCCCTTTGACTCATACAATGCTCGGTCTGCCCGCTTGTAAATCTCACTCACGTCCTTTACTTCATCATCAACTAGCGCAATTCCAATGCTTGCTGTTAAATCAAGACCTCTTGTTTTGTAATACTCTGTTACAGCTTCATTCACTGCAGTAATAACTTGTTTTGCGACTAATTCTGCTTTATCTCGGTTCGTATTTTGAAGTACAATCGCAAATTCATCCCCGCCTAATCGATAAGCCTTCCCTCTGAATGGATAGTCGACTGAATAGAAGTTGCCATGTTTTTCAATAATTCATCCCCATCTGCATGTCCGAACAAATCATTAACAGACTTGAAATGATCCAGATCAATCATTAATAACCCTGTTTCACCTTCACTCTCACACAAAACTCCATCTAAATCCTCTTCAAATGCCGCCCGATTCCTTAAGCCCGTCAAGCTATCATGGAACGCCATGTACATCGGACGGGACACCCATTTTGAAATAATAAGAGCGATTATAATTGTTATAACTAAAATAAATGCCAGTTGCAGAATAAATGATTCCTTGTGCCCTTTAAGAATAGATTCAAGTTCCTGTTCGTTATAAGCGATTTCAACCACTTTATTCTGTGTCGAACCAAAATCATAGCCAGAATCGTAGGGCACGTAATGATAAATGACTGCTTCGCCTTTATCGTTTAAGGTGCGAACTTCAGTAGTTTCTCCTTCAGCTAATGTTTCTTCAAAAGCGGCTCTCCGCTCCGGCGATAATTTCGACTCTTCTGCAGGATCCCCCAATGCAAGACCACCTAGATTCAGTATATTTATTTCATTAATCGATGGGTAACTTTTTTCCAAATCATGGGTCACCGTTAGGAAATTAAAATCCTTGAAAATATCCCCTTCCTGCAAGGAATAACTAAGCTCAATGATATATTCTTTATCAGGAGTCGCCATGTAACTGTATTTAGTTATCTCACCGGTTGCTTGAGCAATGTCCATCCCATCGTGGTAGAATGCACCAGCTTCCCTCCGAGTGTCAAGTATCTTAGCAAGTTTGCCACAACATTCATTAAAATCCATTCCGATATCATTCTCATTCGAACTATGTGAAATGACATTGTCCGGATTAATGAAATACACGTCCATCTCGTATTTCTTTTTTAAATTTTGTATATCCCACGTATCGACGGCTGGATTATTTTCATAAAGCTCTAACATTTCCCTTGTATTCGCTTTCATCTTCTCCGCTACATCGTTATCAAAATAATAATAGGCTTTATCTATTGTATTTAAGGAATACTCTACCGTAGCCTCAATGCTTTCCAATTGAAATGCATTATTTTGAATAGCCTGGTCTGATATTCTTTTATGATTGATTGTTGCAATAACAAAAGCTATTACTGCAGCAAAAATAACCATCGTAACAACTAATTTAATACGAAAGCTGCGCCACATGAAGATTCGTTCCTCCATTCCCTTTATAGAAGCTGCAAATATATAGTTCATTTGTATGATATACTTTTTAACTAGGGAATTCAAGTGGAGATGCCAGTTACTACCCTTAAAATAACAAAGACTTTCTAATTCACAAACCTTCCACTCTTACCTACTGACTCCCAATAATCATGCCGCAGCCGGACTTTTTGAATTTTACCTGATGCAGTTTTAGGAAGCTCATCTACAAAGGTGACACCTGTAATTGCTTTAAAATGAGCAAGTTTAGCTCTAGAAAATTGAATCAATTCTTCTTCCGTAACTTCTGCTCCCTCTCGCGATACCACAAATGCGTGGGGTGTTTCGCCCCATTTTTCATGTGGAACAGCAATGACAGCCGCTTCTAAAACCATCGGATGTTCATATAAGGCTCCTTCTACTTCTATTGAAGAAATATTTTCCCCACCAGAAATAATGACATCTTTTTTCCGATCAATGATTTCGATATTTCCTTCTTCATCTACATTGGCCATATCCCCAGTATATAACCACCCGTCACGTATCGTTTCTCTTGTCGCTTCTTCATTTTTCCAGTAACCTTTCATCACCCCGTTGCCTCGAACAATAAGTTCACCGACTTCCTCAGCATTCCAAGCAACTTCTTCACCTAATTCATTAACAACCCTTACCTCTGTTCCAATCATTTGAACACCAGACTTCGCTTTTATCCGGTATTGTTCTTCTTGTGGAAGATCTTGAAAATGAGAACGAATCGTTGAGATAGTAGTTAAAGGAGTGGATTCCGTCATACCGTAGACTTGAATAAACTCCCAGCCCAATTCCTCTTCTACCCTTGTAACAAACGATGGTGGAGGCGCAGAGCCAGCAATAACCACCCGTATATTCTGGTTAAATATTGGAGTATTGTTCTCATAATACTGCAACAAGGAATTTAAGACTGTCGGTGCCATATGCATCACGGTAACCCCATGCCTTTCAATCGCTTCAACAATACTTACAGGAGACGCCTTTCTCAAACAAACTTGGGTTGCACCGTTTGCTGTATAATAAAAAGGAGAGCCCCAACCATTTACATGAAACATTGGTAACACATGAGCCAGCACGTCCTCATCGTCAACCCTTAAATGATGCATACTCGTTAAAGCGTGAAGATAATTATTGCGATGGGTTAACATCACTCCCTTTGGATTACCAGTAGTCCCGCTCGTATAAAGCAAGCTGCAGATATCCGTTTCCTCTAAGTATTCCCGCTCAAATTCCCTTGTTGAATAAGAACGTAAAAACTCCTCATAGTCCCGTTCGTCACAGCTTCCGTCATGATAATGAACAATAATATCTTCTACGGTATCCAGTTGACCTTTGATTGGTGCAATTAAATGATATAATTCCTGATCAATGAATAATATCTTAGATTCACTATGATTTAGTATATATAGGTAATCTTCTGATGTTAAACGGATATTTAGAGGTACCATAACTGCTCCAAGCTGGAAAACCCCATAAAATCCTTCCAACATCTCAACCGTATTCGGTGCAAGATATGCCACTTTGTCACCCTTTGTCACTCCAAGATCGCTAAGACCACGTGATAATTGATTGACACGTTCATTTAGTTCGCGATAGGTATATACACGATCATCATTAATGATTGCTTTCTTATCCCCGTAAAGTTTGACAGCTCGATCTAGAAATTGAGTCAGAATTAATGGTACTTCCATATTTATCCCCCTCATTATTAACAGAAAATTTTATTATCATCATAACACAACTGAATTGTAAGCGCTATTATGTTTTTTATCGAATATTTTCCAAACAGAACCTTACTGCTACCCAAACTAATTCAAGTTTTGCCGATGATTTTAGGAAACCAAATGTCTGTAAACCGTATATTTGGAAAAATATTCTTATAAGGAGCCTTTTCATCTGGTAGAGTGCCTGATCTGAATACATTCGGTGGAGTGGCCCCTCTTTTTGGGTTTGCAGCAATAGCACGATGAACTTTTTTACACATATGAAAAACAAAGATGTGGTAAAATAGACTTATATGCATGTATCTATAAAGAGAGGTGCAAACTATGCAAGTAAAGGATTTTATGATCAGAAAAGTATATACCGTAAATCCAACTAATTCCATCAAAGATCTACTCGTTATATTGCAAAAAAATCAAATTGGCGGTGTGCCTGTTGTAGATGATGACAATCATTTAATCGGCATCATTTCTGATGGAGATGTATTGCGTTACCTATCCCCTAACCCCGTAGCCGGCCTTGCTGATCTTGTCTATATTATAGAAGACGGAAAAATGGAAGATGTTCTCCGGGAAAAATTACAAACAAAGGTCAAAGCAATTATGAGGAAGCGCAATATTGTAAAGGTCTCGCCAGACGAGAATTTTGAAACAGCCATACGCATATTATCAAAACACCATTTTAAAAAGCTTCCAGTCGTAGATGATGCTGGCAGAGTAGTTGGCGTGCTTAGCCGTGGTGATATTATTAATAATATTGCGGCTAAGATGATTGGAGAATAGATGAAAAAACGAATCTTAACATTTGTTAGGATTCGTTTTTTGTTATTCTACTACTTTTTTCACGGTTTACTCATTACTTTACTTATCGCTTCATATGCCGATTTAAAAATAGTTTTCATGTTTGATTTATCACGTATTAACGGTCTGTAATACCCCCTCCTCTAAACATAAGGGAAACCCAATATTTGAAGGCTGGGATAAACAGTCCGTAAATCCCTGATTCTGTTCAACTAACATTCGGTGAGGGAGGTAAGGATACCACCACTGAATGAGTTTCACTTTATAAAATACAGAGACTATAAACCTGGTAAGATCGGAGCTAATAGATAAAGAACATAAACCAAGCTAATGCCGTCAATCCGGCAACAAAGCCTCCTAACAACTTTATAAATTACTAAACCAGACTCCGATAAATGTACCAGCATAGTTGCCGATAATATACCCTAGAGTTCCAACTAGTAGAATGGGACCAACTAATTTTGTCCATCCTCTTGAGATTGCCATTGCTGCGGCAGTTGTTGGACCGCCAATGTTTGCATTACTTGCAAGAATAATTTCTTCTAAAGAGAACTTAAAGACTTTTCCAACAGTAAAGGATATTACCATATTAATAAACACCATAATCGTTACAAATACTAATATTAATGGAGCATGCTGTAAAATAAGTGGAATCGAAGCAGGAACCCCAATTACAACAAAGAATATATAAATGAGATATGTACCGATTTCCTGCGCCCCATTTATACTTTCGAAATAACGCGGGAAGAAAGTAACAGATAACATCGTAAGCGTTGTTAACATCAAGTATTCATCACCGAAAATTCCGTTTAGAATATTTAAGAAGACATTAACATTCTCCCCTGAAGGTATCATATCATTAAAGATTTCAGCTAGTTTAAAAGATATGGCAACAATTGCAAATGCTGTACCTACTGCGAGTGCAATGTCCTTTAATGACATGTCTTCTCTTTTCCAGTAAGATGCAGCCTCATTTTCATTGCCACCCGCTTTCTTTTCCAGCTCGTCCATGTATGGTGTCTTAAATTTATTTCGGAAAAAGTTCAGTGTTGGTATTAAAATTAGGACAAGAAAGTAAATAGCCATTAGTAAATTATCTGCTACAACTGTAGCTGAAACCGTTTCTCCAGGGACATCAAATCGTGCCGACATCGCAGCAAAGTTGATGCCCCCTCCAATATAAGAACCCGTCATCATAGCACTAATTTTATCGAGTAACGGAATATGATCTTTTAACAGGTAAAACCCAATAATTGCTCCAGAAATCGTACCAATTGAACTTATTAAGAAGATAATGAGTAATCTTCCACTTTCATTCCAGATCTTTAGAATATTAGAACGAAACAGTAATAGCGGGATAGCTAGTGGAACAACATATGCCCATACCGTATCGTAGACAGGTGAGTCAGTAGGAATAATATTTAAGTTAGCTAAAATAAGCGCACCAACAAGAGCAATGATTGCTCCTGATAGTTTGGAGGCCCATTTATATCTTTGTTCTAAATAAATACTAATTGCAGCCCAACCTGCTAGAAATCCCCATAGAACCCATGTATCATCTGGTTGAATAATTGAATATAACAAGTCCTCATCCCCTCTTACAGAATCAAAATATGACGTGCAGAAACCGCCTACAAATTCTATTCAATACTGTGTCTAGAAACCATTGTATGCAACCGTTAAATTGAATAGACAGACGGTTATTATATTTAGAATATTTTATATTATAGGCGGAAGTTTATTTAGTGTCAATGACCGCTAATGGACCGTACATGAAGATGAAATGAAAGTATATACGAATGTATTTCATTCAGCTTATGGAGCACAAAATCAAAAAAATAGAGCACCGACATATCTAAATGTTTTTAAGGGAATGCAATGGTTGCCGCACTATTGCAACAATGTCTAATTGGCGTTTTCTTCACATTATCCTTTATCGCATCTAATGATATTTCAACCCATGCCCCTCGAAAACTTGCATGATTCATAATACTTCTCCCAATTTACCATTTGTTTAAAAAATGCTCTTCTATAATTATTATGAAAGGGGCATTTTTACAAGAAAATTAATATTAGTGGTTTTGTGCCGCCAATGCTTCGTCTGCGGAAACATATTCATAGCCAAGGTCATGTGCGGCTGCTTCAAATGTAACTTTACCATCTACTACATTTAAACCAGCTTTCAATGCCGCATTGTCTTTGTCTTTAAACAACATTTTTGTCACCTTTTGTTATATTTTACAATTGATATTTATTAGACCTTTGCTATAATGGTAGAGAAAGTTGTAAGAATCTTGTAAGATTAATTTTGAAAGCGCAACCAAACAGGAAAATAGAAGCCTCTATTAAGTAGCACAATCGAATCTTGTAATGATTGGGATAGAATAAGAATATTGTTGTATTGCGTTTCTAGGTAGTAGATTTCGTTTACAGGTTGAACTTTCGGAATTCTTTGTATGTTGCATTCGGACAAGGGGGAATATGGATGAAAAGTATAATCAAAATTGCAAGCGCCTTTGTTGGCGTAATCGTAGGAGCAGGATTTGCTTCTGGGCAGGAGGTTCTTCAATATTTTACAAGTTTTGGTCTTTTAGGAATAATCGGTGCGGTCGTGGCGACTGCTCTCTTCGCCTCCATAGGGATGATCCTTGTTTGGCTAGGAAGTCATACAAAAACAAAATCACATCGCGATGTCATCTATCGAATTGGCGGCCGTGTCTTAGGGACTATAATTGATTATATTATCATTTTTACATTGTTTGGTGTAGGTGTCGTCATGATTGCTGGAGCAGGCTCGAATCTTAATCAACAATTCGGATTACCGGTTATTGTTGGCACGACATTAATGACGCTTCTAGTGCTTGCAGTAGGTATGTTAAAAGTAGATCGTGTTGTTACAGTTATTGGTAGTATTACACCGTTTCTAGTTTTATTCATAATCATTATCTCTATTTATAGTTTTATCACAATGGATGGAACGTTCGCTTCCCTTAACGAAACAGCAAAAGCGGTCCCAACTACATTGCCTAACTGGTTTGTTTCCGCTATTAACTATGTATCCTTTAATGTTGCTGTTGGAGCGGCAATGGCCATTGTAATGGGTGGAGTAGAAAGGAACGAGAAACAAGCAGCATTAGGCGGACTCTTCGGCGGACTAGCTCTAGGTATTCTAATCATATTAAGCCATCTTGCCATCTTCTCACAAGTTGAAACTGTTGGTGGATTGGACATGCCGCTACTTGGAATTGTTAGTGAACTTTCACCACTTTTAGGTTTGCTTATGTCTATCGTAATTTTTGGTATGATTTTCAACACAGCGATTGGTATGTTCTTCTCATTTACGGCTCGTTTTGTGGACATGGAAACAAAGAAATTCAAAATCGCGCTCACGATTATATTGGCTGCGGGGTATATAGCTAGCTTTATTGGATTTACTGATCTTGTAGCATACTTCTATCCACTTATTGGATATCTTGGTCTTGTATTAATGGCAGTATTATTTGCCTCTCCCTTTGTTATCAAGAAACAAGAGAGGAAAGAACTGGAAAATCAGGTGCAAACAAAAATTTCTTAATTTAAGGATTAGAGAAAATAAAAGTTTCATCATGGTTGGGTTTTACTTTTAGTAGCTTCAATGTTTCTTTAGCATCCCAATAGGAATTATCTTTAACCAATAAATCGAATAAAGATAAAACACAGGTAGATGAGCATATAGACAATTTAGGAGGCTCAATGACTGGAACAAAGAGTTAATAAAAATGCATTCATTTTATTACTAGCATTGAGGGTTTATAACCAATACCTGCCTGCAATCAAATCGAAAAGACCTTATACTCATTTACAGTAGAGAGTATAAAAAATAGGAAGGATGCTTTATCTTTAACATCCTTCCTATGTGATTTACTTTAACATAATAAAGTTACTCACTAGATCTATACCCCGGTCCCACTCACTACTTCACTTATCGCTTCATTTTCATATAAAAATGTCCAACAGCATAATTATTTTCTTTTGCATCTTTAATATTCATGCTCGAGTTATAACGTAGAGACTATAATCCTGGTAAAATCGGAGCTAATAGATAAAGAACATAAACCATACCTAACGCTGTCAGTCCGGCAACAAAGCCTCCTAGTGACCAAGCTTTCAATGTTTGTGGTATTGTTAGTTTCCCAAATTTATTAACTACCCAGAATCCAGAATCATTAGGTAGAGATAATCCGATTGCCCCGGCACAAATTGCTAGACCAAGTAAAACAGGTGATACGCCTAACGCAGCCACTTGTGGGCCTAAAATACTTGAGGTTGTAACTAAGGCAACGGTTGCCGAACCTAGGGAAGCACGCAATATTTGAGTAAATATAAATGCAAGTAAGAAGATATGAATACTCCAGCCTTGCATAACACCAATCAAGTGATCACCGATTCCACTCTCATTGATGACAGCACCGAATGCCCCTCCCGCACCAGTGATTAATAGAATAGCTCCGGCTGAATCAACTGCCTCATTAAACATCTGATCATAACCTTTAGAAATATAAGGTTTGAGCACGATAATAGCAACAATTACACTAATGAATAATGCTACATTCTTATCACCAACAAAGGAGAACATTGTTCCAAAGAACGAACCAGGTGCAATCATTTGTGTTACGGTGTTTCCAACAATCAAGATAATTGGAAGCCCTAACATAAAGAAGGAAAGGCCGGTTGAAATTTCTTTCTTGTACGTTTGTTGCTCGACTTCTACTACTTCGTCCGCCAATGAAACTTCACCCTTGGCTTCCATTCTCTTTCCGATAAACATACCATAGTAGTAACCGCCTACAATCGTTGCAACAATTGCAATGATAATTCCATAAACAATGAACAATCCTACATCCGATCCCGTATTTTCCGCAACAATCATAGGTCCCGGCGTAGGAATAACCATACTATGGGATACGATTAATCCAACAGATAAGGCAGTAACAAATGAAACGGAAACAATTTTTGTTTTCTTTGATAAACTTTTTATTAAACCACTAAGAATAACAAATGCTGCATCAAAGAACACAGGTATCGACACAGCTGTCCCGGTCAAACCGATTCCAAGCGGTGATTTTTTTATACCGAAAACGTTTAAAATGGCCTGTGCTATTTTTTCGACGGCACCAGATGCGGACAGAAATTGACCAAAAATAATCCCTAGTCCAATCAAAATACCTACACTGGTTAATGTGCTTCCGAATCCATTAGCCACTATATCCGATATTTCTGTAATAGGGAATCCCACTACTAGTGCGGTTAAAAGTGCAACCCCTATTAATGAAACGAATGGTTCCAATTTTAATTTTAATATTAAGAAAAACAATAACAGCAATGCTGCGACAAAAACTACGATTAATAAATTCCCAGTAATCATGAATATTCCCCCCTGTATTTCTATCTACTCAAGACTTTTTGCAATTGTATAAAGGTCTCTAACTGCTCCGACATTCCCAGGAAAAATGATATACGGCATGTTTGGATACTTGCTGCCACGATCCGTTCTCCACACTGGAATCCCAGGTAAAGCTTGCCCTAGCACAACAGCCTTTCTAACCCCAAGTGCTGTTGTGCCGATTTCAGAAGAGGTGATGCCACCCTTGGCAATAATATACTTTGGTACTGAAGTTAAGGACTTGATAATCCTTGTTAGACCATCAGAAATCTTTACAGAAAGCTCTAATTCCTTCTCTGCCATACCTTCCCCAAGATCTAAACGCTCTCTCTTCGTATAAATCGCACAAGTTTGCCCATTTCTTATGTCCTCGTCCAACTCTTGAATTCTAGCTTGAATTTCTGCTTCAAATTTCTCTTCATCTAAAACAAGATCACTATTAAATTCAATCGGCCTAACAGCATCTAATTTTAATAATTCATTCAGTTGCTGAGTTGTTTTATTTACATGGGAACCGACGATAATTAATCCACCTGATTTCTTGCTTCCAAGGATCATCTGCTCACTGGACAATAAATCTTTATCTGAAATATGCCCAATTATTTTTGTAAAGGATGCTGCCGTCCGATATAAAAATTGCTTACCGTTTTCAATTGCTTTTATAAGTGCAATTGAAAATACCTTTAAATCATCATCAGAAATAGCATTAACAATAACTTTATTAAAACCTTCAATTCCCATTAATTGTTCTGTGATTTTTTCAATATCTACTGCGCGTAAATCGTCAAGTGCGATATAGGTTACATCTTTCTGTTTAAATCGGCCTTGAGATTTTTCTTCCACATATTCGCCAAGATGACTTTTCGTAAAGCCAAATGTCCGATCCTTTGCAAATTCAGTTTCAGCAGCCGGAACTAATGCACCGTCTTTCTCCACGTAGTGAATGTTCTCAATCGTATATCGTCCACCTTCTTTGAAGAACGGAATGATAATTTCACCATCAGCGCTGTTTCCAAGTGTTGCATTAATCGTTTCTGTTTCAAGCGGGAAATGTCCCCGAAGCGTAGAATCACTTCTACTAATAATAAGAAAAGGCTTATCCAATTGCTTCGATACTCTTTGAACCCGATTCGTAATATCTTTATGGACCTGCTCCGTCTTCTCTTTTGAAAATGCCCGTGAATTCGTTAAAATAAAAAACATTTTCTCATCCGATTGGAAACCATCTAATATCGACGCTTCATCCCAATTTGTATACACATGAATACCATGAACTTTTTGAATTCCTGTTGGATCGTCATCAAGTACAACAATTTTGTGATCGAAGTCGTTCATTGCTTGATCATATAACTCATTTAACTGTTTTAAGTCATAATCGGGATAATTATTAAGAATATCTAGCCTCATCTTAATTTTTACCTCCTTGTGGTGTTTCGTGATTTGCTAATTTTTCAAAGTAATCAAGAATAAAAGAGTGATCTTTATCTGCATTGTTGTGCACTACTTCTGAACGAAATATCTCTCTAACTTGGCTTGTAATTGGCAGTGGAACACCGACCTTGCTTGCAGATGATAAGACATTATTCAAGTCTTTAAAGTTAATATCGATTCTTCCACCTGGCACGAAATCCCTTTCAATAATCTTTGGCATTTTTGCATCCATTACGGCACTGCCAGCTAGTCCCCCACGGATCGCTTCAAACATTTTATTTAAATCGACGCCTGACTTACTTGCCAAAACAACCGCTTCGGATAGTGCAGCTATATTTACGTTAACAATAATTTGATTTGCCAATTTCACTGTCGCTCCAGCACCATTGTCACCTACATAGACAATGTTTTCCCCCATTGCTTCAAAAAGCGGCCGAACCTTATTAAAATGTTCCTCCGCACCTCCAGCCATGATTGCCAGTTTTCCTTCAATGGCCATCGGTTCACCACCACTAACCGGTGCGTCTAAACTATACATATCATAAGCTTTAAGCTTCGTAGATATTTCAATTGCTTCTTCTGGTGAGACAGAACTCATATCGATAATAATCGTATTCGGCTTACCATTTTTAGCAATTCCATCCTTTGCAAATAATACATGTGATACATGTGCTGCCGATGGAAGCATCGTAATGATGACATCTGCTTTTTCTGCAATTTCTTTATTTGATTCACATGGATACCCACCTAAATCTGTCAATTCATTGACTGCATCCTTGTTTAAATCCAATAGATAAGTTTCAAATCCCTCTTTTATCAAATGACTAGCCATCGGTTTTCCCATAATACCTAATCCGATAAACCCAATTTTCATAATAAATACCCCCTTGCAAACGTTTACCTTTTACATTGTACACCATTTAATTTTATTTGTATACATTTTTATTTTAAATGTATTCATAATGCGTTTTTTCTTAAACAGTTTATATTGTATAATAGAGTAAACATACGTTACTAGTAGAGTGAAGGAAGAGGGAAATAGAAATGACAAACAAAAAGTTAACAATATATGAAAAAACTTATGAAATGATTAGAGATATGATATTTACCGGAAAACTAACAAATGGGGAAAAAATAGTAGAAACAAGACTTGCGGAACAACTTGGAGTAAGTCGTACGCCGTTGCGAGAGGCAATCAAGCGATTGGAACAGGAAAAGCTAATTCGTAACAATCAAATTTCCAATCCAACCGATCAAGATTATCAAGATATTTTCGAGTTGCGAATTCTAATTGAAAAATACGCGATTGTAAAAGCTACTCAATTTTTTACGGACGATGATATAAAGATCATGGAAGATTTAGTGGAAATTGGTTACACAGGCGATAGCGAAGAAGTTATGGAGGCGAACAAATTATTCCATGAAAAAATCGTCAATGCCACGAAAAATAATTTCATGATAGAGACGTTTAATCAAATGCAATCGATTATTTATTTGTTCCGTAAGACCGTTCTATATCAGAAACGCCCCGGGTTAATTGATGAACATAAGGAGATTGTGTTAGCAATGAAAGATCGGGATGGAGAAAAAGCAGAGAGATTGATTGAAGATCATTTGAAGGCTGATTTGGAGTTTGCTTTGTATTATTTGCGAAGATGATTGAAGTAATAAAAACACGAAAATCATCCATTCTCTTTAGAGGGATGATTTTTCCATGCCGTTTATGCGGAACTGCAGATTATGCTATAAAGTCCTCTAGCCTTCTAGCAGGACTTTATAGTATCAAAACCCGTTCGATCAAGCATTATTTTCTTTTTATATCAACTCATACTTCCTAAAACTATTAAATATCCCATTTCCATCAGGAGTATCCGTAATATCATCAGCTGCTAGCTTCAATGCTTCTTTAGCATTCCCCATAGCAATTCCATGCTGAACATATTGAATCATTTCCAAATCATTCATCCCATCCCCATAAGCAAATGTATTCTTTCTATCCATGTTCAAATGCTCTAACAGCTTGACAATAGCTGTCGCCTTATGAATTCCCGGAACAGATAATTCCCCACTGTTTTCACCGAAGATAGGTACCGTGCTAGGGATAACATTGAACTTGGCTCCAAATTCTTCACTTATTTTCTCGATCGGTATGTCTGATCCTAAAAAGGAAATCTTATTAATATCATCTCTTAGCAAACTTTCTCCTTCAATCAGCGCATCATGGAAAGGAAGGATTCCCTTTTCCGCTTCTTCCTTTACCTCAGGATTTGCTTCGATTACTTTATCAATGATGGAACGTATATGCTTTTTGCAGTGCTTACTAGCAAATAACCCCCCATTGGACTCCAAATAAAAATCAATGCTATGCTGATTAAAGTAATCAATCAGATGTTGGACATCTTCTGGATCCACTGTTTCATGCAGGATAACTTCCTGCTCGACTTCGATGTATCCTCCTGCTGCGCCAATAATGCCATCGAATCCTATGTCCAGGATATCATCATATAGTTCCGCTCTTGATCGCCCTGTGCAAATAAAAACGAGATGACCATTCTCCCTCGCTTTTTGCACCGCAGTCTTTGCTGATTCAGGGACCACTCCATTATCATTAACGAGTGTCCCATCAATATCCAAAAAAATAATTTTCTTCAAACCATTCAACTCCTGTACTACATTTATCACGTATTAACGGTCTGTAATACCCCCACTTCTAAACATGAGGGAAAACCAATATGTGAGAGTGGGGATATACAGTCCGTAAATACCTGATTCTGTTCAACTAACATTCAGTGGGGGGGAAGGACACCCCACTGAATGAAGTTTCTCTTTATCCTACGTTAAAAATAACCTCCAATTATCCCAGAGTACCTGACAATTGGAGGCAACAATTACATATAATTGAGATTTTCTTCTAGATTAAAGCTTTTCCCCATTCGTTGCAATAACATCTTTATACCAATAGAATGATTTTTTCTTTTTACGTTCTAATGTACCATTGCCTTCATTATCCAGGTCTACATAGATAAAGCCATAACGCTTAGACATTTCGCCCGTTGATGCACTGACAAGGTCGATACATCCCCAAGAAGTATAGCCCATTACTTCCACACCATCTTCAATGGCTTCCCCAATCGCATCAATATGTTCTCTTAAGTAATCGATACGATAGTCATCCTGGATACTGCCATCTTCTTCTACTTTGTCATAAGCGCCTAAACCATTTTCCACTACAAATAATGGTACTTCATAACGGTCATAAAGCTCATTAAGTGTAACACGTAAACCTGTTGGGTCAATTTCCCATCCCCAGTCACTTGCTTCAAGGAATGGATTTTTAACGCCGCCAATCATATTACCCCTACCAACTTCATCTGCAGTTTTTTCTTTTCTTTCTGTACGGGACATATAGTAACTTAAAGAAATAAAGTCAACCGTTCCTTCTTTAATTAGTTCTAAATCGCCGTCTTCCATTTCGAGATGGATATCATGTTCTTTGAAATAGCGATTAATGAAAGCAGGATATTTCCCACGGACTTGAACATCTGTACAGAAATTATTAAATAAACGGCTTTCTTCAAGTGCATACATGACGTTTTCCGGATTGGAATCATAGGCATAAACCGGGGCATAAATGATCATACAGCCTACTTGAGATTCTGGAATAATTCGATGTGCCGCTTTAACAGCAAGTGCACTTGCGACAAATTGATGATGCAGCGCTTGAAATGTTGGTTGATACCTATCTTCTTCTTTTTGAATCGAAAATCCTAATCCCATGATTGGCATCATGAATCCACTATTTATTTCATTAAATGTTAACCAATATTTCACTTTATCTTTATAACGATTTAGTACCGTTTCAACATATCTTTCGAAAAATGTGATAACCTCGCGATTTCTCCAACCACCATAATTTTTCACTAAGTTTAATGGCATTTCATAGTGCGATAACGTGACTAACGGTTCAATATTATATTTTGCCAATTCATCAAAGACACGGTCATAAAATGCTAGTCCTTCTTCATTTGGCTCCAGCTCATCTCCATTAGGGAAAATTCTGGACCATGCGATGGATAAGCGATATGTTTTGAATCCCATTTCAGCGAATAAGGCGATATCTTCTTCATACCGGTGGTAAAAATCAATACCTAAATGGTTCGGGTAGTAATATTTATCTTTGTCAATCTCCCAGTCAAATCCTGGTTCACTTAATATTTTAAGCCTTTCTTTACCACCTGGCAAAACATCGGCAATATTCAATCCTTTATTCCCTTCACCAAAGCCACCTTCTAATTGGTTCGCAGCCGTTGCTCCTCCCCATAAAAATCCTTCTGGAAATCTCGTATTTTTTGTCATGTTAATGACCTCCTTCATTAATATCGTCATCCAAGCTGTTTTTCCCAACGCTTGGATAACACACTTTATTCAAACAGTGATACAAAACATTTTAGTCTCTCCTATGTTTTTATAACAAGTCTACTGCATTTAATTGTGCATCTTTTCTTGCATTACCATAGAAGCTTTACTTTATTTATCTAAAAATATAATTTGCTTTCCTACCTGGATCGTTCCTTCTTCTGCAGTTTCAATGGACGTATATTGATCAAAGTTTGTAATAACTACGGGAGTAACAATATCATAGCCAGCTTTTTCAATTGCCTCTATATCAAACTCAATAAGCAATTGTCCTTTTTCTATTTTGTCTCCCTGCGCAACATGTGCGTTAAAGAACTGTCCTTCCAATTGAACCGTATCCATTCCAATATGGATTAATAATTCTGCGCCATGCTCTGTTACAATACCAATCGCATGCTGTGTATCAAATAAAGCCGAAACCGTACCAGCTACAGGTGAAATTAACTTTCCTTCCGAGGGCTTGATTGCTATACCTTTTCCTAATGCACCTGATGCAAAAGCTGAATCGGAAATGTCAGCTAACTTAATAGCTTCACCATTTAATGGACTTTCAATTACTTCACTTGCGACACTTGGTTTCGTTTCATCTTTCGCTTGGGGAGCTGGTTGATCTGATTCTTCCTGGTCTTTATTTACGCTACCAAAGAAGTATGTCAGTACAAAAGATAACACCGTTCCAATGGCAGCAGCGATAAGAGCACCGAAGAATGCGGCATTCATACCTTCTTCTGGATGGATAAAGCTAGGTATTTGGAATATTCCAAGTCCACCCATGTTATGACCAACCGTACCAAATAGCCCCAATAATGCACCGCCAATACCTGATGCGATCAGTGTGAAAATAAATGGTTTTTTAAGTGGTAAAGCGATCCCATACATACCAGGCTCTGTAACCCCGAATATGGCTGATATGATAGCGGGAGGGCTTAATGTTTTCAATTTTTGTTTTTTCGTTCTCATCCAGATTGCTGTAAGAGCACCAGCTAGTGCAAAGGAATGGACAAACATTAATGCTAAGATTGGGTCCCATCCTTGACTGACAATATTGTTGATTCCAATCGGGACAAGTCCCCAGTGCAGTCCAAACATAACGAATACTAACCAGAAAGCCCCTACCACTGCCCCGGCAATTACAGGAGTCAGTTCATATAACCAAGTGGTTCCTGCCCCGAGCAACTGACTTGCCCACGTGGCAATTGGACCAATGACCATAAAAGTTAATGGAACAATGATCAGTACTGTCAACATCGGAACGACAAACGTTTTTACGACGTCTGGAATCACTTTCGCAAAATAATTTTCCAGCTTTGCAGCGAAAAATGCAGATAAAATAATTGGAATAACCGACATCGCATACGTCATTAAAATAATAGGAATACCAAAGAATTCAATATAAACCGGTGATTCAAATAAAGTGCCTGCAAATAACGTGTATAAAGGTTCACCTGCTTGAGCAGCTGGATCAAGCGCTGGATAAACTAGTGCACCTGCTATCAACATCCCTAAGAAAGGAGTTCCACCAAATTTCTTCATTGCTGTATATCCTAGGAATATTGGCAGGAAGTAGAACAATGCATCTCCAATCGCATTTAAAATCTGGTAGGTTCCACCCGCTTCATTCAACCATCCCATCGCAATAAATAACGCGTTAAACCCTTTGATCATACCTGAAGCTACTAATACAGCTAAGATTGGCTGGAAAATTCCAGAAATCATATCGATAAAGCGGTCTAATAAGCTACCCTTATCTCCATTATCATCCGGGTCATCAACCGGGCTATTCGATTCGAAACCGCCTTCAGCGACAACCGCTTTATAAACATCAGGTACATGGTTCCCAATTACAACTTGATACTGCCCGCCGCTTTGTCTAACCGTAACGACGCCATCCATGTTTTCCAACACTTCTGTATTCGCTTTTCCTTCATCCTTTAGTTTAAAGCGTAAGCGGGTAATACAATGGACTACACTGTTAACGTTTTCTTTACCGCCGACATTCTCAATTATGTCTTTCGCTAACTGCTCATACTTCATCTTAAACCCTCCAATTTCAATCTATTTTTTTAAAATAAAAACCCGAATGTTTTTGCAAACAAGGGTAAATATGATTCCATACATGTTTGTTTGCACTTTTGTTACAGCTCGGAAAGTCACTTTTCTTCGCTTGTGTAAAGTACAAAATCCCCTTTTTACAAAACATTCGGGTTATGCCCAATAAAGGTTACATTCCCTAACATTTTTTATAAATGCTATTAAGTTTATTCATTAAAGTTTTTTAAATAATCCTACCTAAATTCGATTGGTTAACCGATGAATATGCAAAGTTAAATATAAAATTTCATCATGTGAAATGGACCAGTTATAGTCTTTTTTTATATACGACGCAATTCTTTCCGCACATTGAAAGGCTTTATTATATTTTCCTTTCACTTGTTCAAATAAGAATTCATCATACGTATCTTCCAGTTTTTCTTTTCGAATAAATCGTAGGGCAAAAAAGCGCAGATGTGTTAAAAATCTCTCGTAATTAACCGAATCTTCATCTAATTCCATTTGAAAGTAATACTTTACTATATTTAATATATCATTAACCATTTCAGTCATCTGCACGGTCTTTGTCATATTATCTCCAGAAAGTTGACTATTAACAAAATGCAACGCGATGGAGGCAGCTTCATCTTCCGGTAATTCTATATCTAGTTTTTTGTTAATAATTTCTAGGGCCTCTAAAGCTAACTTGTATTCTTGTTTATAGTACTTCTGAATTTCCCATAGCAAAGCATTTTTTAAATCGAAACCTTGTTTATGTCTCTCCACTGCAAAACTCAAGTGATCAATCAAAGCAACATATAAATAATCATCTAATTGATAGGGGAGCCGCGACTTGGCCAATTCGATAATTTGATAAGTTAAATCTAAATATATCTCCGGAATTTCCTTTAACAGCTCCGCAATCTTATTGGAAACTCCTTTATTTTCCAGAATAAATGTCTTTTCAATTTTATCGGGATCAATGGTAGACCCTTCCTTTTTCTGAAAAGCTAATCCTAAACCCATGACGACGACTTCTTGATTCCTCTCATTATAAGTTAGCGCCACATTGTTATTTAATATTTTTTTGATTTTCATTTTACCCACACCTGAATAATATTTTATTAATTCTAATCATAACGTGGTAAGTGTATGGGACGGGCAATGAAAGAAAATCAACTCTTTGCCCAACACCTCGTTAACTATTATGTTTTCTCATTCATCATTAATTATTCTGAAACTGTGGTAGATGTTCTTTATGTGCTTCCAGCATTTCATCAAGAATTTCTTTTGCTACTGTGTCAGATGGAACGAGTGGGTTGATCGTCATTGCTAGAAGCGCTGTTTGATAGTTACCGGTTACAGCGGCCTCAGCTGCCACTCTTTCGAATGATTTAATTTGCTGTACAAGACCTCTTGTCGCTACAGGTAAATCACCAATTGCGATTGGCTTTGGACCATCTTTTGTAATAACAGAATTGATTTCAACAGCTGAGTTATCTGGAATGCTTGCAATTGCTCCGTTATTAATCGTATTAACAGGCTGAATGTCCCTGCGATCATTATAGATAGAATCAATTAAGCTACATGCTGCATCACTATAGTAAGCACCGCCTCTTTCTTCTAATTGAGGTGGTTTGATTGTTAAATCTTCATCTTTATATAACTCAAATAATTCTTTTTCCAACTTTTGGACAACTTCTGCTCTCGTCCCTTCTTCCGCCGCTGCTTTACTTTCTTCTTCAAACATCTTACTGGTCTTGTAGTAATAACGGTGATACGGACAAGGAATCGCTTGAAGTGCTTTCAGGAAGTCTGGTTCCCATTTTAAGTCGACAATATTTCTCATCGTCCCACTTGACACATCACCTGAAGCAATCTTTTCAATATACTGATCGGTATAAACTTCCCCGTCCAGGTAGACATTTAATCCGTAAATCATGTGGTTCAATCCTGCAAAATCAATTTGAATTCGTTCAGGCTCAACACCTAATTGATCGGCAATCCCCATTTTCATTCCGACTGGGACATTACATAGACCGATGATTTTCTTCCAATTACTATGGCGAAGAACTGCTTCCGTCACCATTCCTGCTGGGTTGGTGAAGTTAATTAGCCATGCGTTCGGACAGAGTTCTTCCATATCTTTAACGATATCTAAAATAACTGGAATCGTCCTTAAACCTTTGAATAGTCCACCTGGCCCATTAGTTTCTTGTCCAATTACACCATATTTTAAAGGAATACGTTCATCTTTCGCACGTGCTTCCAGTAAACCGACACGTAACTGGGTTGTTACAAAGTCTGCATTTTTCAATGCCTCCCGGCGGTCTAAAGTAAGATGTACATCGATTGGCAATCCAGCTTCTTTAATCATTCGCTTAGCTAAGCCACCAACGATTTCCAGTTTCTCTTGTCCTTCCGGGATATCGACTAGCCAAAGCTCACGAACTGGCAAACTATCATACCGCTTAATAAACCCTTCGACTAACTCCGGAGTATAGCTTGATCCTCCCCCTATCGTGACAATTTTAACGCCTTTACTCATAAAATGACCTCCTAATACTAAAACGTATTGTCAAAAGTTTCTTAGTAAAAACCTGTGTTTTCATTGTTTTTATGCGTTTTAACACAAAAAAACTTGCCACCCCCTTAAAAATAGGTTATTTATGAGGTAACCACACACTCAAAATACCT
>NZ_WOWT01000013.1:0-104403 GCF_009746545.1 Oceanobacillus sp. AG | reverse complement strand
CGAAAGGTCTACTTTAGGCTTCTCCGGAGTTTCCTTGGCTAACGGTTTGAAATCGAAGTGAAACTCCCGAAAGATATATCGAACTTTAAATGCCTGTGGATCTTCTTTGAATCGTTTCTTTTCTTCTTTGGTCATTTGGTTCAATTTCTTTTTATAGAAGGAACATTGATTGTTTCTGCACTTAAAGACATAAAAATCTTTACGTTCTTTAATCTTATCCAGGCTCTTCAAACAATGGGGGCATTTGAGAACAGCTTCTTTCAAGTAGCGATTTTGTTTACTGAACAGACACGCACACACTTTACATTGGTATTGGCCTTTGTCTCCGTTGTTGGCATAAAGATAGGCTGCGGGTGCAGAACATCTGGGGCATGTCATCGTCGTTGGTACGGTAACCACACTGTTTTTACGACGCTTAACCGGCTTTAGCTCTTTACCATGTGCAGCCTGGTAATCGTTAAGCAGTTCCCGATAATCTAGTTTATCCAGGGTTTCGATAATCGGCATGTCATCGACTTCGAACTTACGATAAGGCTTATTGACAGGTTCATCAAATTGGGCTTTAGCAACAGACTTACCAAGTACCATCCCTAAGAGAAGAACGATAATTTTTTCTTGATACTTGATATATTCAAGCAAATAGTATATAAGTTGAGGTAACAACTTGTCACATCCTTTTAGGTATTTTGAGTGTGTGGTTACCTCATAAATAACCTATTTTTAAGGGGGTGGCAAGTTTTTTTGTGTTAAAACGCATAAAAACAATGAAAACACAGGTTTTTACTAAGAAACTTTTGACAATACGTGGGGAGAAGAAGGAGGAAGAGAAATGAAAGAATATAATCCAACTTGGGATTTGGATTCACTATTTCCAGGAGGAAGTGCGTCACAGCAATTCAGAGATTATCTTGGTCAGATTCGAACGGAGATTAAACAATTAGAAGACCAATTCACCACATTGGAAGTGGAGGCAGATACATTTTCCACGATGCTTACCCAGTTTATAATGGAATTGGAAAAGACAATGTTCAAACTTCGTGAGGCTGGAGCGTTCGTCAGTTGTTTAAGTGCGCAAGATGTAACGGATGAAGGGGCTAAAACACTAGTTGCTGAAAGTGGCACACTTTCAGCTTCGTTTAATGGCGTGCTGACAACTTTCATGCAGAAACTTGCGGAAGTCCCGGACGAGGAATGGCAAGCAATCATTCGGCACGAAGCGTTACAAGAAATAGGGTATGTATTATCAGAATATCGTAATAAAGCACGGGATTTACTTGCTGTAGAACAGGAAGTGCTGATTAATGATCTTGCTGTTGATGGTTATCATGCATGGAATCAAATGTATAATACAATCGTAGGGAATATGACAGTGGAAATTAAAGGGGAAGAAAAGATAGAGTCCTATTCAATTGGTCAGGCCTCCAATCTGTTAACTTCAAGCAACCGAGCAACTAGAAAGCAAGTATTTGATCAGTTAAACGATGCTTGGAAAGAACAAGCATCCCTATTTGCACAAACATTGAATCATTTATCAGGTTTCAGACTACAAATGTATAAGCACCGTAAATGGGAAAATGTACTAAAAGAACCGCTAAGTATCAATCGGATGAAGCAAGAAACATTAGATGCGATGTGGACAGCGATAGCTAATAATAAACAACCTTTTGTGGCTTATTTAAATAAGAAAGCAGAACTATTGAATATAGATAAATTAAGCTTCTATGATGTCGATGCACCTATTACCGACCAAGTTAAAAAATTGAGCTATACAGAAGGCGCCAAATTTATTATTGATCAATTCCGTTCTTTTAGCCCAAAGATGGCGGATTTTGCTGAGCAAGCTTTTGAAAAACGTTGGATTGAAGCGGAAGATCGGCCTGGAAAACGTCCTGGCGGTTTCTGTACGAGTTTTCCTGATAGTAAGGAAACGAGAATATTTATGACGTATTCTGGAACAGCATCGAATGTTGCCACGTTAGCCCATGAACTTGGTCATGCTTATCATCAGCATGTGATGAATGACGTTCATGGTCTTAATCAACGTTATGCAATGAACGTCGCGGAGACGGCCTCAACTTTTGCGGAAATGATTGTCGCTGATGCAGCAGTTGAACAGGCAGAAACAGCAGAAGAAAAGAAAGCTTTACTTGAAGATAAAGTTAATCGAAGTGTTGCTTTCTTTATGAATATTCATGCCCGGTTTATCTTTGAATTAAATTTTTATAAAGAAAGAGAAAAAGGCTTTGTCTCACCGGCAAGATTGAATGAATTGATGGTGGAAGCACAGAAAGAAGCTTATCAAGATGCACTCGATGAATATGATCCTTATTTCTGGGCGTCGAAACTTCATTTCCATATAACAGGGACACCATTCTATAATTTCCCTTATACATTTGGTTATTTGTTCAGTCTTGGCATTTATGCCCGCGCAAAAGAGCAGGGAGAGAGCTTTGAAGATGACTATATTGCATTACTGGAAGATACGGGACGGATGTCAGTAGAAGAGCTTGCGATGAAACATTTACAAGTCGATCTTACAAAACCGGACTTCTGGGAAGCTGCAATCGAGCTTTGCATCAAGGACGTCGAAGCGTTTCTTAAACTGTAAATTTGTTTTATAAGTGTACATTAGCTATAATAGGGTTAACGAAAAAAGCATAGAAAAAGCCAACAGGGGGAGCTAATAGCTGAGAGTGGGCAACGAGGATTGCTCAGACCCTTTGAACCTGTTAGTTAGTACTAGCGTAGGGATGATGGTCTTTTGATGGATAAAAAGCAATGTGAGCGGATTCCCCATCAGGAACCTTCCCTTGGCATTGCTTTTTTTGTATTTAAAAAGGTTGTTCGAAAAGTCCGGTAAAAAAAGAGAAAGCTCGTTGGCTCGATTTTCCGCTCCTCATGTACCTATTTACGTACATTCCGGTGCGGGGAACTTTCGCCGCACAGGACGTTGCGCTCTTAGCCGACCTCGGTCTTTTTTATCCTCCTTTTTGAACACCATTTAAAATAGCTTATAGAGTGAAACTTCATTCAGTGGGGATTCTTATCTCCCCACTGAATGTTAGTTGAACAGAATCAGGTATTTACGGACTGTTTAGCCCTACCTTCACATCTTGGGTTTCCCTCATGTTTGGAGGAGGGGGTATTACAGACCGTTAGTACGTGAAAAAAAGGGGAGTTATAAGGAATGAAGTCTAATAAACTACTATTTTTAATTGAAGTATCAATCTTCACTGCTTTGGCGTTACTTTTAGATATTTTGCCAATATCTTTTAAAATCTGGGCGCAAGGTGGTTCGGTCTCCTTTGCAATGATTCCGGTATTTATAGTAGCGTTCCGTTGGGGATTAAAAGGTGGATTAGTATCCGGTTTCCTCTGGGGGATGTTACAGATTGCAACGGGGAACGCATATATTCTGACGCCACTTCAGGGGTTCATTGATTATACACTTGCCTTTACGGTGATTGGTTTTGCCGGTCTGTTCGCAAGACAAGTTCAAGAAGCGGTACGGGACGGGCGGACTAAAGTGTACCTAACGTATATAACGGCGGGTGTACTGCTTGGTTCTGTGTTGCGTTTTCTTGCACATACCGTTGCTGGGGCGGTATTTTTCGGTTCAGCAGCGATTGAGGGGCAATCCGTTTGGGTGTATTCGATTATCTATAATTCATCGTACATGTTCCCGTCATTTGTATTGTCAGCAGTGATTGTATTTTTCCTATTCCATAAACAGCCGCGCGCATTACTCAACCTAGCATCAAACTAAAACCGCAATCTATCCGCTCACATTGCAACTGTAAAAATAATGATCTCTCCCAAATTAAGGAGAGATTTTTTTTAGGTTAACTGTTTCAGAGTGAATACGTAGTTCCCCCGGCGCAGATTTTCAGCACAACATTATAAAAAAGAATCAATTCGTTCTGGTTGATAATTCGCCCAAAGTCACTGATAATAGAAGATAATTATCTGAATAGATATAAAAGTATATACGAAAGGGGAAGTGGAAATGAAGGCATTTGTTGTAGAATATGGAGAATTAAAACTAAAAAGTATGCCAGAACCGAAACCAGGAAATAATGAAATTGTCGTAAAGCTAAAAACAGCGGGTCTGAATAGGAGAGATCTCTATATACCGAACCGGAGAGGTAACGATAAAGAAGCTTTAATCCTCGGTTCGGATGGAGCGGGGATCGTCGAATCAGTTGGAGCAGATGTCACTCGTTTTAAAGTGGGGGATGAAGTCATCATCAATCCATCACTTAACTGGCACGAAAATAGTGACGCACCACCAAAAGGATTTGACATCCTCGGCATGCCTGATCACGGAACTTTTGCCGAAAAAATTGTTATCAATGAAGAACAAGTAGAAATGAAGCCAAATTACTTAACATGGGAAGAAGCCGGTGTGCTCGCTCTTGCTGCATTGACAGGTTACCGTGCGTTAGTGACTAAAGGGAATATTAAAGCGGGGGAGACCGTATTTATTCCTGGAGCAAGTAGTGGGGTGAACACGTATATCATCCAATTTGCAAAAAGCATCGGTGCACGGGTGATTGTTTCTTCAAGAAGTGATGAAAAGTTGAAGCAGGCCCAGAAGATCGGAGCAGATCTTGCCATTTCAACGGAAAGTGATTGGGAAAAGGAATTGGAGAACGAGCAGATTGATCTTGTGATCGACAGTGTAGGTGCAGCGACGTTTAATCGTTCGTTGGACGTATTGAAGCAAGGCGGAAGAATTGTTATTTACGGAGCTACAGCTGGGGATGAAATTGACCTTAATTTACGGGCCTTTTTCTATGGTCAGTATCAATTGTTCGGCTCCACGATGGGAAGTCGTGAAGAGTTGCAACAGGTATTAGCCCATATGGAAAAGCATGAAATAAGACCGATTATGGATAAAACCTTTGAACTGGATGATGCCCAAGAAGCGTTCAATCATCTGGAAGTGAACAGCCAGTTTGGTAATATTGCTTTATTAATCGAGTAAAAATAGGACCGGTAAATTTCCCGGTCCTATTTTTTATCGGAACTTAAAACCACGGTCTGTAACGTAATTAAGCAGAGGTACTCTTTTTCGCTGTCAATTTCAGCTAGAAATGTGTTCCCATCCACAACCCCGCTAGAATGTTGCATTTGTTTTCTTCATGTTGTTTGTTACAGATCGCTAAGCTTTCGGCTTAAAGAGAATAGCACCGAGAACTCCAAAAATAATTGCTGCTGAAATACCGGCACTCGTCACTTCAAACATCCCTGTAACAACGCCAATCAGCCCGTGTTTCTCGGCTTCAGCCATGGCTCCATGGACTAAAGAGTTCCCAAAACTTGTAATCGGAACAGTCGCACCTGCTCCAGCGAAATCAATTAACGGTTCATATAAACCGAGTCCGTCAAGAATAGCGCCTAAAATTACGAGAGTTGTTAATGTGTGAGCAGGACTGAGCTTGAATACATCAAACATAATCTGTCCTATAACACAAATAAGACCACCAATAACAAATGCCCAGAAAAATATCATGAACAAGTCACTCCATTTCAATTGAGACTGCATGTGCAATAGCAGGAATCGAATCCTTTTGTTGAACGCTTAACGGGGAGTGCAAAGAGCCGGTAGCTACGAGTAACATCCGTTTAAACTCCCCTTGCATCATCCGTTTCAGAAAATGCCCGTACATGACAATTGCTGAACAGGCTGTGCCGCTTGCACCTGCTTGAACAGGTTGATCGGGACCGTAAATCGTCATGCCACAGTCCACGTATTGCTTATCTTCTAGTTGAATGCCTTGTTGCTTTAATAAATCAAAAGAAGTATTTCTTCCAATTTTACCGAGATCCCCGGTTATAATCAGGTCATAATAGGTTTCATCTACGTTTCTTTCCTTAAAATGTGTTTGAATCGTTTCCACTGCAGCAGGGGCCATTGCCCCTCCCATATTGAAAGGATCCGTGATTCCCATGTCAACAACTTTCCCAATTGTTGCAGAGGTCACAGTTGGGCCATTCCCTTGCTTACTGAGAACGGCACAACCCGCTCCGGTAACTGTCCATTGTGCAGTCGGGGGTTTTTGACTGCCGTAATCATTCGGATAGCGGAACTGTTTTTCCGCTGCGGCATGGTGACTAGCAGAGCCACTTACGATAAAGTCGGCAAATCCGCCATCAAGTAAAGCAGCGGATAATGCGAGCCCTTCTGTAGAGGTAGCACAAGCACTGAATAAGCCGAGATAAGGCATCGCCAATGACTTGGCACTAAATGTTGTAGGAGTAATTTGATTGATTAAATCTCCACTTATAAAGAAATTTACCTGCTCTTTTTCAATCGGACTTTTCTTTAATGCAAGTGTAACTGCTACTTCCATTAAACGCTGCTGTGCTTTCTCAAAAGTCTCTTCTTCAAGCCAGCCATCATCAAATAAATGGTCGAAATCACTGCGGAGAGGGCCATCTGCTTCAAATGGTCCTCCTGTTATACCGGTAGCGAGAATGACCGGCCGATTTTTAAATTCCCATGTCTGCTTTCCAAGTAACATATTATAAGCCTCCCAATTGCAGGAAAATCGTTTTGATTAATGCAATAATAAATGCGGCAAATACACCGTATACAATGACGGGACCAGCAAGTTTAAACATATTTGTCCCTACCCCGATAATAAAACCTTCTGTACGGTGCTCCATCGCTGCAGAAATAACTGCATTACCGAACCCCGTAACGGGAACTGCAGAACCGGCACCAGCGAATTGACCTAGGCGATCATAGAGGCCAAAACCTGTCAGAATCATCGTGATGAAAATGAGCGTTGCAGTCGTTGGATTGCCTGCTGTTTGTTCGGTAAAGTCGAAATAATAAATATAAAAGGTAGTGATTATTTGTCCGATTAAACAAATAAGGCCACCGATAAGGAAGGCTTTTACACAGTTAAGTAAAATTGGTCGCTTCGTCTCTCGTTTTTCCTCAAAGGATTGATATTGTTTAGCCTTCTTTTGCTCATTTTTTTGCTCTGTCATGTAAAACACCTCATTCCTTACGTCTGTTCTTTAGAAAGCTTGCGGATTCTTTCTAACTCTTTATTTAATTCAGCTTTGGATAAATCCCCACTATTTAACCGTTGTTCCAGTTTCTTTAATTCGAGAAAGATTTTCTGATCTGTTGATAGTTCAACTTCATGTTTATTGAATGTAGTTTCAACCGTGTTTTTCAGATCCTTCTTCAAGTCTTTTAATTGCAAACGGTCATGATGTTTTGGATTGACGGCAACCATAATCACTTTGTCATTATTGATTGCAATCACTTCGTTGACATCATGCTCTTGTTCAATAAGTTCTTTTGCATGGTTACTTGTTTCTTGTTTAAAATTGGTCGAAGTGCGCAGGATGGAGGAGTTTGTTTCACTTGCTGATTGTCCAGTGTCATTCGTTGCGCAAGCGCTCAATATAAGGAAGAGAAGGAAGGGAACTGCAAATACATTAGGTTTCATTGGAATCACACCTTTCTACAAGGTCTTATGTTCTTGAACTTACAGTTTTTAGCATTGGGAAATCGCTCGGAAATATACTTGGAATTTACTTCCTATTATTTAGGAGAAGCTGGGGAAGAAGAAAAAAACATCAGGCAAGGTTAACCTGATGTTTAATGTCTATTCATATTTTTGCTTTGTACGTATGCTGCGACATCCATACGGGTAGGTACGTTATATTTTCGGAGCATTTGCTTCGACCAGTTATCATCTTTAAGATTTGAATCACGCTGCTGGTAATAATCTGACAGGATTCGATCATAATCTTCTATATGCGTATGTTTTGCTTGATCATATGTATTTTCATGGAATATTGCTTCGAATGGCAGGCGAGGCTTAATGTCGGGCTCATGATCTGGATGGCCAACAGCTAGACCGAATAGCGGGATAACATATGCCGGGAGCTTCAGAAGCTCGTCAACCCGGTTGATATCGTTCCGTAAGCTTCCAAGAAAGCATGCGCCAAACCCGAGAGATTCCGCGGCGATAACCATATTTTGCGTCACTAACGCACCATCTACAGTCGCGACGATGAATTGTTCCGTACTTTCCAGATTCTGCTTAACATTTCCTTGTACCCCGTTCGAATCCAGATTAGCAATCCGGCTTAAATCGGCACAGATAACAAATAAGTAGCCATTCTTCTCTACGTAGGGTTGCCCAGAGACTTTTCTTAATTCTTTTTTTATGCTTTCATCTGTTACGCCAATAATGGAATAGGCCATAACATTACTTGAAGTCGAGGCCCGTTGCCCAGCTTCTACGATTGTTTTTACTTCATCCTTCGTCAATTTCTCTGGTGTGAATTTTCGAATAGAGCGGTGATTGTGGAGTAATTTAATTGTTTCGTTCATTGGTTGCTCTCCTTTATATTAAAATTATTCGATTGTTAGATTATAAGTTGTTGTGATAGCAGGTTGTTCTTCTAATGCGTTCCAAGCGTCCCAAGCCTCTTCGCTCGGTTCGGTCAAAACGGGAAAATCAATTGCAAGCGATGAATTATCTATCCACTCGAATGATAGGATCGGCCATGAAAAACCGAGGCTGCCTGTTTTTTCATTGTCCCTTACCATTGAGACAGTCGTCCAATCTTGAAGATCGAATATAACAATATGACCAGGAGTCAAATGTCCACTTCCCGGGCGGGTAAAGTGAAAAGCCACTTTTGTTGCATCTGGAGAGAACGTGTGACTTTCATATGTTGCCATATCTGCCACTAGAAATGCAGGCTTATGTTGATCTGGATGTAAGAGAAGATAAGAACATTGGTCATGATGGCAGGAGAAACGCAATATAAAGAATTCTTCGAGCCCCAATATATACTTCTCCAGTTCCATTTCTTTAAGTGCTTGCTGTGGTTTTTTCTGAGTTTCTAGAAACTGATGGAGTATTGGAATATCACGGATGGATAGGGAGACGATTTCTTCATTAATTGTAAACTCTGCGTAGTCCTCTATATCTTCAGGTTCTTGATCCAATGGTTCAGATTCTGTTGCAGCGGATGTTGTCAACGGTTCAAGATCTAAATCAGCTTTATGAATTGGAGAAATCGTATCGTTTTCAATACAAGCTGATAAAAGAATTACAATGAGCGCGACAGGAAGAATCATTCGCATAGTAACCGCTCCCTAGTAGTTTTTTCACTATCCAATTGTACACTACTTTTTATAAACATGCAGTTGCTTTGCATTTTAAAAAATTGTTAAGTTTTATTCCCATCTTGTAAAATTTTTGATACACTTCAATATAACGAAATGGAGGGGGAAATTAGGATGAAGACGTTTAAATTAAAACAGCTGCAAATTGTAGAATTCCATTCAGATACATATCAAACCGTACATATCCCGCTAATCGACGGATTAAGTATTAATCGGGAAGATAAAGAAAATCGCTGGTTAATCGAAGCATATACGAAGCGTGATCTCTTGGATTACTTCACAGAATTAAAAGAAACTTATAAAGAATTGATTATCCATGTCAAAATTACAACAGAGTTGAATGAATTGGCAACTTTCATGACGTCCATCATTGGTATCAATCAGATTGGTGATAATATAAACATTTTATTCCTCGGTACGATGGTGGACCACAAGACAAATAAGTTAGAGGGAATTTTACAGAAATTGATGAAGGAAGGGAACAGAGGAGGAGACTTGCTGAATAAGTTTAAAGAATATCTTTGAAAATTAAAGTCATAGGAGTATCTCGGCAATGAACATTCGTGATGGTAAACTAATTTGGTTGAATCGGTTAACCCCAGTTCAACTGCTGTTGCTTTTTTATATCGTTGCAGTCATCTTTTCGACTGCACTTCTTGCTTTACCTATAGCATATAAGGAAAATGTATCTATTTCATTTATCGATCTTTTATTTACAGCTGTTAGTGCGCTCAGTGTCACGGGATTAAGCACGATTTCAATTGTTGATACATTCAGCACTACCGGAATTATTTTTCTGACGATTATTTTACACCTTGGAGCTGTCGGCGTGATGGCGATCAGTACGTTAATCTGGTTATTAATCGGTAAAAAAATTGGTTTAATCGAAAGAAGATTAATTATGACGGACCAGAACCAGCCAAGTTTTAAGGGAATCGTTCGTTTAATTAAGCAAATTATTATTCTACTCTTGTTTGTTGAGCTGCTTTTTGTTATTATTTTAGGTTTTTATTATTTAAGATATTATGAATCGTTACCAGAAGCTTTCTTTCATGGTTATTTTACAACGATTACAGCTATTTCGAATGCAGGCTTTGATCTGACAGGCTTATCAATGGTCCCGCTTCGTGGCGATTATTTTATTCAAAGTGCGGTCATGTTCTTAATTATTTTTGGAGCGGTAGGTTTTCCTGTTTTAATTGAAGGGAAAGAGTTCTTGCTTGGCAAAAGGAAGAAAAATAGGACGTATCGCTTTTCTTTATTTTTTAAAGTGACAGTTACAACTTTCTTCGCATTGATTCTCATTGGAGCCATCGGGATATTTGTATTGGACTATAATGGGTTTTTCAAGGGAGTTGTCTGGCATGAAGCCCTCTTCTATGCGGTTTTCCAATCTGTGACGACGAGAAGTGGCGGACTTGCGACACTTGACGTTAGCCAGCTAACAGATGCAAATCAGCTCTTTATGTCATTTCTTATGTTTGTCGGTGCCTCGCCGAGTAGTGCAGGTGGGGGGATCCGAACGACCACTTTTGCCCTTGTGATGTTATTTATCTTAACGTATATTAGCGGGAAGAAGCAGGTGCGGATTTTTAACAGAGAAATTCACGAAGAAGACTTGAGGAAAGCTGTGACAATTACATTGGTTGCATTTTTCATTATGTTTGTTTCAGTCTTGCTCGTTTCGGTTGTTGAGGATTTCTCTTTAACGCAGATTTTATTTGAGGTCACTTCGGCATTTGGTACGGTTGGACTTTCGATGGGCATTACTGCGGACCTTGGTATTGTAAGTAAAGTTTTGCTGATGCTCCTCATGTTTATCGGGAGAGTCGGCATCATCACTTTCTTGCTTATTTTTAGGCGACGCGTAACGAAGAGTAATGTCCGTTACCCGAAAGAAAGGATCATTATCGGTTAGTGATAAGGAAGTTTAAAAATGATAAACAAAAATAGCTTGTGCATTGGGTGGGGTATGCACAAGCTATTATTCGTGTCTTAGTAGAAAAATGCTGCTCCAACGATGATTAGCAAAATAAAAAGTACTACGATTAAAGCGAAGTTGCCGCCATAACCGTAGCCGTAGCCACCACATCCGTAGCCACCGCCAAATCCGTAGCCCATATGTTTCACCTCCCACATCTATAGTGTTACTATATGCAGGAAAACTTAAAACGTATAGTCATTCGCACAGAAAAGGACAAGGAGGCACCAAACAAAACCAATTAATCGCTTGTATCTGTTATTTTTATGATTTTCAATTGGTCATTTTCATAAGCAAAGATAAATTCAAATTGATGAGAAGTCGTTTGCTCTTTTTCATTATCTTGATTGCTGTCCCGTTCAATGACATCAACTTCAATTGTTGTCTTAATTTGATTATTATCTAATACTTCACTTTCTGGATCCGTTATTCTTAAATCAATAATATGAATATATTGGTTCCTAAAATCTGCATAGGAAGTGCTTTGTTGCAGGCTGCTCCCAAGAAGTGAGTAGGCACTGATATAATCACGGATGCCGATACTGTCCCAGAAATACTCAATTAGGTAATTAGCATCCTGTACACCTTGTTCCATATTTATGTTATTTACAATATCTGTGATACTGGCAAATTTTAAATCTTCATTAACAGCCTCATTGGACCATTCTTTTACGATGTCAATTACTTCGTTTATCGGGATACTGAATCCGAACATCCCATCGTCCATCCCAACAGAATTAATACCAATGATTTCACCAGTTTCTCTTTTAATGAGAGGACCGCCACTATTACCATGGGTGATCGGTGCGGAAATTTGATAGGCATTGGCATAATGAAATCCATCAACATCCAAGTCTCGCTCCGTACCTGAAATAATTCCTAGTGTAACAGTATTCTGGAAGCCATGTGGACTGCCAAGAGCAATGACCTCATCCCCGATCTCCGCTAAATCATTAGAGAGGGAAAGATGTTCGCGATTGGCGAGTTGCGGTACACGAATGACTGCAATGTCTGTATCATCACTCATTCCAACAACAGCGGCAGGATAAAATCTTGCATTTGATGTACGGACGTAGATTGCATCCGCATCTTGAATGACGTGGGCATTTGTAATGATGTCACCTTTATTGTTATATAAAAATCCGGACCCGGTAATTGTACTGTATTCATTATGCCCTTCAATTTGGATCACGCTTTTTTCCGCTTCGTGTATAATTGATTTCAAATCTAGATTCTTGCTATTTTCGGCAATGTGGTTGACAAACGGTTGATTGACAGTAAGCTCCGTATTTTTCCAGTCGGAATACATCTTGAACAGAATAAACATGCCAATTAACAGAATGACAATACTTATGAGAATAGCGGGGTATCGTCTTTGTTTCATGAAGCTTCACCTCAGATATCAGTATCCGATTGATCAGTCGGTATACCATGTAATTCTTTTTATTTCTGCTTCCAATTCACTGGACTTGTCTTTTAAATCAAAATGAGTAAACTCAAATTTACCTTGTTCGGTTGGGTAGAGTGTGTCTGGATAGACGAATATTTCATTCGTTAAAATTTCCTCCCCATTCCGCGAAAGGGCGTAATCAACAAGTATTGAATTGATAGGAACGGTGGCATTACTCTTCACTGCTCCATTAACTATAACTCTACCATCTTCATCATTCTCCACTTTTATAGAGACAACTTCAATCGCATCGTTCTCATTCATTTGATGTTCCTGGTAGACGGTATCCATTGCTTGTTCCAAACGTTCCTTTGCTGCAGTTTCAAAAGAACTTTTTTCTTTATTAATATTTGCTAGTAAACTTTGTAGCTTCTCGGAATCTGGTGCGTATTTTAATCCATCCTCTGTAATTAAAAGGGCATCGTTAAATTGTTTATGATTCAATGCTTCACTTGCTGTTGAGAAAGTATACTCAATGAGTTCATTCCGTAATTGCATGACAATTTCATTCGCTTCTGGATGATTTATTTCTTCTGCTTCCCAAATGAGCATCCGAATTTCATTCATGCTTGGACTCTTTTCCAGTTTCGCTTTTAACTGTTCCATAAGGACAGAAGCGTGCGTTTGATCAATCTTTTCCACCAATTCACTGACAACAGGACCTTGATATGTCTTCAATTTATCTTCTGCTAGATGGAGAATGTCGAGTGCTTCATTATAATCTTCGGTTTGCAGGAGTTGCTCTGCTTTTTCCAATTGTTCTCCAATGCTTATCGCTTCCGCTGTGTATTGCAACGCTACTTGAGCCTGGTTGAAATCTTTCCGGTGGCGCAGAGAATCCTGAAGAAGTTGATTCGCCTGTGCATAATCACCCTCTTGCAGGGATTCTTGCGCTTCCGTATATAATTCAATTGCTTTTGCAGATTGATGATTGAAGTAGAGGGATGATATAAAAATACTACTTATAACAATGACCAACATGGCGATCGGGAATATCCACCATTTTTGGAATCTTGCGGGTTCGAGTCTTGCCTCTATATCCGGCAGCGGTCTTCCGCATTTTAAACAGAAATGCTCATCTTCTTTCACTTTGATCCCGCAATTTGGGCAATAATACATGGTCTACCACCTCCAATAATCTTTATTATTTTATCATAAATACTTTATTTAAAAGGAAAAAATTGATATGATAAGAGGGATGATGAGATACATAGCTTTAATTTTGAATGAAATAAATGATAAATTATGAAAGGGGTGCATATGAATGGAAACAATTTATGTAATTGTTCTCTTCGGCATTCTTATCCTAAACATGGGCTACTGTTTATTAGATAATGAAAAGTAATGATTCGAACAGGGCAGCCACACTCGACTGCCCTGTTTACTTTGTTGCTTCAGAAAACTATAAAATAAAGACGCTGTGAATAACGAGTTTCTAACTGTAGCCGCATTGGCTCTGCTTGGGCTATTGATCTGCTAGTATAACGCTTTTCGGTGAGACAAGTAATCGAAGTCCCGGGCGCCCGCGAAACATAATGTAAGGGCACTAGCGTCTTTGTTTTTATCACGTATTAACGGTCTGTAATATCCCCTTATCTAAACATAAGGGAAACTCAAAATGTCAAGGCGGGGATATACAGTCCGTTAATACCTGATTCTGTTCAACTAACATTCAGTGGGGGGAAGGAATTCCCCACTGAATGAAGTTTCACTTTATCACGCATTAACGGCCTGTAATATCTCCACCTCTAAACATGAGGGAAACCCAAAATGTGAAGGTAGGGGATATACAGTCCGTAGGTCCCTGATTCTATTAAACTAACATTCAGTGGGGGAGGAAAGGAAACCCCTACTGAATGAAGTTTCACTTTATTTTGTTCGACCCCATTCACTAATTGGGTAAATAATGAGTTCTGACCTTCCAATGATTTCCTCGCGCTGAATAAATCCAAGGCCGTTACGGCTGTCTTTACTAATCGCACGGTTATCTCCCATCACAAAATAACTATCCTGAGGAACATCTATCGGGCCGAATTCTCCAGTTTTGCTGCTAATTTCTTCGCTCAGAAATGTTTCGATGTATCTTTCTCCGTCAATATATAATTCACTATTTCTGATTTCAACTGTTTCACCAGGAAGAGCAATAATTCGCTTGACATAATTTTTATCTGTTTGTTGAATGATGATAATATCTCCGCGCTTAGGCTCATTAAGGAGATAAATCATTTTATTAAAGATGAGTCTTTCGCCATTTTCGAGTGTCGGTTCCATGCTATCACCTTCAACGATCGATGTGGCAAATACGAAGTTTTGGATCAAAAGGGCAATAATAACAGCGGTTGCAATGGCTTTTAGCCATTCAAACCACTCGGATTTTCGTTTTGTAGCCAATGCTACCATCCTTTTCTATTTTAATTCACTTTTTATAGTAGCATAACTTCCTTGCATTATCGACAGTAAAGGACGAACTTTTTTCATAACAACTAATGAATTACAATTCAGTTTTAAAGGAGTGCTATAATTTTAATGGATACGCTTATGGATATGCTTAAACAAATTGAAGTTCTACGTAAAGAAATGATTCAGACAGCGGAGGAAAATGGGTTGAATCATGAAAAATGCATTACGATCAGTAAGGAGTTGGACCAGTTATTGAATGAATACGAACGGGTAAAACAGGTGTCGTCTCCTAAAATAAAAACAAAACAATAAAATAATTTGAAGTAAATCTTCTAATGTGATAGAAGAGTATAATTCAGGAGTATGATTCGGAGCGAAAACTTTGTAATTATCACGTATTAACGGACTGTAATATCCCCACCTCTAAACAAGAGGGAAACCCGAAATGTGAAGGCGGGGATATACAGTCCGTAAGTACCTGATTCTGTTCAACTAACATTCAGTGGGGGGAAGGAACCCTACTGAATGAAGTTTCACTTTATGAATAAACGGTTACATATTTCGAGAAGTATTGCGGGAATATTGTAAGTAAAAGAGTAATTTGTTTGAAAATTATCAGCAAATGACATATAATATAATTGAAATGATAATTTTCCGTTAATTTTGAATTAAAGTTCCTAAAATGTTCAAATAATTTAGATTAGAAAAGCGGAAAATAGGGTATAATGAAACTAGTATGTGAAAAGGAGTGCAAAAAGATGCGACCTAAACGTATGAGTTTTGAGCAACTCGTCAGCCAAAATATAAGAGAAATGCTAGAGGATGAAAATAGCATTAATCAGCTGGAGATGCGTTTGGAAAAAAGACATGAAGCGAATGCTAGAAAAAAACGCGAGCAAGACGCTGAACTTTTTTCTAATGAATAATAATAGGGTATGAAAAAATGGGGAGGCTAGACGACTCCCCGTTTTTTATGCTCTAATTTTTTGATTATCAACTATATGATTATCACGCTTATTATACACTTGAACAATAATGACAGCGGCGATAATAGAAGCCATTCCTAGCATCTGAATGAATGAGAACGCCTCTTGGAAGATGAAGATGCCAATTAACGTTGCAACGACAGGCTCTACCGTCGTCAGAATAGAAGCCTTTGAAGCTTCTGTTTGATTCAATCCATGGGTATAAATAATGTATGCGACAGCAGTAGGCAGCAGTCCTAAACCGAATGCATAAAGCAATACTTCTAGCTCGATTAGCAAGCTGGCTTTTTCCTTATAAGGAAAGAAAGGGGTTAAAGCAATTGCCGCAGTTAAAAATGTGAAAGTTGTAATAGTTAAAGATGTATATTTCCTTAGGGCATATTTACTGAATATGCTGTACAGTGCATAGCCGACTGCCGAACCAATTCCGAAAATGATACTTCCCCACTTAAATGCTTCTTTATCAAAGGGAATTAATCCAACGACAAGGCTCGTGCCAAACAATGTAATGAAAAGGGCAATGATTTTAATCCGTGTTAACGGTTCTTTGAATAAAAAATAAGAAAAGATTGTGACAAACGTCGGTCCTGTATAAAGTAATGCGGTAGCAACTGGGATTGATGATATTTCTATAGCGGTAAACATGCAATAATTGAAAAATACAATACTGAATACGCCAGTGCCAATGAAATATTTAATATCTGTTATTTTATGTAATTTCAAGCTCTTCGGGGTGGTACACAATAAATACAAGACAAGGATAAAAGCTGATGTCCATACCCGCAGTGTCACAACTTCCATCGGAATAAAGCCGTATGTATAGAGATTCTTTACGTAAAAACCGATTGTTCCCCATAACGCCGCTCCAATAAGAATATAAATAAATGCTTTATTCACCAGTATCGCTCTCTTTCCTCCATTTTCATATCATTATATTAGTAAAGTATTTAAATGTATAGTAATTTCGTGAAATGGGAATAATGAGGCTATTTAAGTTACTTAGCTGGAGGGTTTCGTCCATGGAGCGTTTCTTTTCTGAATTGATAATTTTTCATTATGATTTCCTCTTTATTATCGCGGGTTTATTATTGCTATTATGTATGTTTATTTTAGCTAGACGCCTGATCGAGTGGGGGAAAGAAAGGGATTATTTCCTCGCTTTTATTGTGGGGAGCAGCTTTTTTCTGAACCTATTCTTTTTTATATTAATCATCGGAAAGAAAGAAGGGCATGCAGTAATATTTCTGCCATATTTACTGCAGATCATTGGAATTTATGGGTTATTGCTGCTCCTTGGTTTGGGGTGTAAGTTCGTATTTAAACGAATTGTCCGTAAAAGGGTGTAAACAGTTGAATGCTGTCACGCCCTTTTTAGGGCATTTTTTAATTATATGATTTTATTAAAAGATACGTTTAAGAGGCTGGGACATAACTATTCTAATATGAATTAAATCCGAACAAAACTGCTAACTAACTCCGGGAATATACGGAGACTCCAGCAGGAGGAAAGGCATCGGTGAGACCCCGCAGGGCGGCAGCCCGAGGAGGCTCACCAGCCGCCTGCGGAAAGCGTAGTATATTCCCGGAGCGGTTGTTGATGCTCATTCTTATCATTTGTTCGGATTTATAACCAAGAAGTTATGTCCCAGTCTCTTTTTAAAGTCTTATTAAAATTACTGAATAATATAGTTCACAAACAAAATGGTATTTCATATTTTTTCCATTAAACACTTCAAATTAACTATAAATGACCGATATAAAGAATGGAAATAAATACATATACCTATTTCGGGTAAATTTATGACAGGAGACGTGGAATAATGCAAGATTCTTTAATACAAAAAGAGGCACATCCAGTCCTACAATCCTTTATCCAAGTAGCTCCATATTTTCAAATGCTAGTTAATGATGATATCACAATAGGGATTTATGATACAGAAAAATTGCTAATCAATATTCCTGCAAAAACCTTCTCACTTAATGTAGCTCCTGGTGATCCATTGCTTGAAGGTGATATTATTGCGAAAGCGATTCAAGAAAATAAAAGTCAGGCTATGGTGGTACCGGCTGATTTGTTTGGAGTAAATCTTGTTTCCCGTGCAACACCTGTGCATGATGAGCATGGGAAAGTAATTGGTGGAGTTGGTGTTGGGTTAAATGTCGATAAGGCGAACAAACTTTCAGAAATAGCTGGCAGTCTATCCAATGTGATTAATGATGTAACGAATACGGTTCAAGAAATGGCAGAATCAGTTAATGAATTAGCTACGAATCTTAGCTTTGTTTCTGAAAAGGCAAATGAAGTAACAGATAGTGTAGACCTTATTGACAAAGTTTCAACAGTTGTTAGGGATATCGCGGATCAGAGTAATTTACTTGGATTAAATGCAGCTATTGAATCAGCACGTGCTGGAGAACATGGGAGAGGATTTGGAGTAGTCGCTGATGAAATTAGAAAAATGGCAACTAATTCAAAGGACAATGTACAGGAAATCCAAAATATTACAAGCCAAATTAAAAGTGTAATCGAGGATCTGGATAAGGATATACAAAAAGTAAATTTGGAATCCACTACCCAATCCGCTTCGATTGAAGAACTAACAGCAACAATGGAAGAAATCAATGGAAATATTCGTAGTTTAGCGGAGTTAGCTAGAGAAAACATTGAGTTAAACAATTAATGAAAGGTTGAATGAAGATGAGCTTTAAAGAATTAGCAAGTCAATATATTAACGGAGAATGGAAAGACGGTTCTAGTAATCTTACAATAGAAAATAAAAACCCATATAATGGTGAAATTATTGCAATATATAAAGCTGCTAGTATAGCAGATTTGAATGATGCATATGAATCGGCACAAACTGTACAAGAAAAGTGGGCGAAAACAAACCCAGTTGTACAAAGAGAAGTGTTTGATAAAGCAGTAGATTATATCAATGAAAATCATGAAGCAATCGTAAATATAATTACTGATGAGATTGGTGGTACACGTTTAAAAGCAGAATTTGAGATTGGCTTAGTTACAAATTTGATAAAAGAAGCAGCCACTTTTCCTATGCGTATGAATGGTACCATTTTACCATCTCCAATTGATGGTAAAGAAAACCGGGTTTATCGTGTACCAGTTGGTGTGGTTGGGGTGATTAGTCCATTTAATTTCCCGTTTTTCTTATCCATGAAATCTGTTGCACCGGCATTGGCTACTGGAAATGGTGTCGTATTAAAGCCGCATGAGCATACAACAATTACAGGCGGAACACTTATTGCTAAAATATTTGAGAGTGTTGGATTGCCTAAAGGCTTGTTAAATGTGATTACTACTGAAATATCGGAAATTGGAGATAAATTTGTTGAACACCCAATTCCACGTGCTATTTCCTTTACAGGATCAACAAAGGTTGGAAAACATATAGGAGAAGTTGCTGGAAGAAATCTAAAAGAAGTTCATTTGGAGTTAGGTGGAAATAGTGCTTTAGTTGTTTTAGAGGATGCAGATATTGATTTAGCAGTAAGTGCAGGCGTATTCAGCCGCTTCACACATCAAGGACAAATCTGTATGTCAACTAATCGCTTAATTGTTCATGAAGATGTATATGATGAATTTGTGGAAAAATATATCAAGACAGTATCTGGTTTGACTTGTGGTGACCCGAAAGATCCAAACACGATTATTGGACCAGTTATTAATGAACGCCAAGTTAAAACGACTGTAGAATTAATTGAAAAAGGTATTGAAGGGGGGGCAACTCCTTTACTTAAAGGAAATGTTACAGGGAACGTAATAGAACCAGTTGTATTTACTGATGTTACTCCAGATATGACGATTGCAAATGAGGAATTCTTTGCACCAGTTGTATCTATCATGAAAGTAGCAAATGAAGAAGAAGTTCTAAACTATGCCAACCAAAGCCCGTATGGTTTAAGTGGTGCAATTCATACAAGAGATGTAGAGCGTGGTGCCGAGCTTGCAAAGCGGATGGATACTGGCATGATCCATATCAATGATGGAACAATTAATGATGAGCCTAACGTTGCTTTCGGCGGTGTCAAAAATTCAGGAATTGGACGACTAAATGGAGAATGGAGCTTAGATGCGTTTACTACAACAAAATGGATCTCCATTCAACACACAAAACGAGTCTATCCATATTCTTAAGGTGAATAATCCCCTTCTAGCCATACTTGCGCAGTTTTCTGCAGCATAGAAAATAGGCCAATGAAAAATACAGTCTAATAATTAATATTATATATGGGTAACGAAAAAGTCCTTTGTTTTCTTATTTAGAGAAAATAAAGGACTTTATTATGTGTGCAGTTAGTGGTTAGTCATCTACTCGATTGAGCTTAACCAGAGGGTTAATATTTTCTATATCCATTGGTCGGTGGCCATTTCATTTTACCAAGTGATGAGGGTGTATAGTAAGCTGATGCATATGATCGACTTCTTTTCGGTTTGGTTGAAGACTTATAGTTGATATAAGGGTATAAAATCCGCTTAGCCTGTGAAAGTGACATTTTCGATTGGGGATTTCGGTAGTTTTTATCCAGGGAACCGAGATGTTCCAATTCTTTGAAGTCATCCTTTGTTGGAGGAATGTGAAAATAATAATCTGCCACTTTAACAAGCAGTGTGGAATGCTGGTTGCTGTACTTAGGCCTGTCCGAGAAATGAAGGCCTATCTTTTTTGCACGTTTTTCTCTTAGCAGCTTATTGATCGCTTCTTTTTTGATGAAATATAAATGTTGGGGCTCTGGGGCAGTTTTCGCATGGCGGTTAACACTGAAAATTGCCTGAGCTATCTCTTGTAGATCACTATCTGTATTCATAAATTCACTCCTTTAGCATACCTCTAGTATATCTATCGTACCTTAAAGATCCGGTTTAGGCAATGGGGGTAGGATGGATAGATTTTTTATAGTCTTTCGTGTCTCACCATTAGAAGTCCGTAGGCATACAGTCCGTAAATCCCAGGTTCTGTTCAACTAATATTCAGTGGGGAGGTAAGGATACCCTCACTGAATGAGTTTCAACTTATGAAAATCAAAAAAGCATTCGTAGTGAATGCTTTTGGTATGTGATCTTAATCATTTAGCTTTTTGATATCATTTATTATTGATTCCATACTTTCGGATTGCACTCCGTCGTAGAACTTAATAACTTCTCCTTCTGGATTGATCAGGAAAAATCTAGTTCCATGCGTTACTTGATCCGTGCCTTCTGGGGCTTCGGCAAGTAAACTCTTAAACGATTTGATGGAAATTTCCTTTATCATTTCAAAATCATAACCCGTTAGAAATGTCCAATTACTGAAGTCTGCATCATAGCTTTCCCCATACTCGCGCAGTACTTCCGGTGTATCATAATCAGGGTCGACACTAAAAGATATAAGTTGGATATCGTCATATCCTTCTTCAGCTAAACGGTCCTGGAGTATTTTCATGTTGGCGGTCATTGGTAAGCATACTGTCGTACAGTTTGTGAAAATCATATCTGCAATCCAATATTCACCCTCTAAATCCTCAAGGCTCAGCGTTTCGTTATCTTGGGTGGTGAATTCGAAGTCGAGCATATCTTGACTCATATTCGTTTCGATTGCTTCACCACAGCCCGCAAGGAAAAGGGAGAGTGCCAAGATAAATAACAAGCGCTTCATGTAAGCAATCTTCCTTTCTAAGTATAATGCTTAGATTTAGTATAGCATGCTTTTCTTTTGATTTTAGCTGATCCCAATGATTTTCCTGTGAAACCTTTATGACAAATTCGCTTGAAGTGTATATTCATGGATTTCAGGTTTGCAAAATAAACGGTAGGGGACACGGGTAGTCCCAATGCCTGCATTTACAAATAATTGCAACCGATTGTCAATTAAATACTTACCACGTACATATTTTTCCGCGTAAAGAGGGGTGTAGAGGTGTCCGATGATAGGTAAGCGCACTTGACCGCCGTGGCTATGCCCTGAAAGTTGTACATCTACCGGATATTTTACGGCTTCATCTGCAAAATCTGGTTCATGGGCAAGCAAGACTGTAAATAACTCTGGGTTTGCTTGCTGTAATGCAGCATCCAAATCGGGCTTGCCTAGCATTAGATCATCAATTCCTGCAAGGATGAACGTATCCTGTTCCGAACTAATTTCTACATGGCTGTTTTGTAATAAGGTAAAATTAGCTGCTTCCATGATGTCGAGAATCGTTTCCGTACCGTAACCGCCATGATCATGATTCCCATAAATCCAATATTTTCCTAAGGGGGCGTTCAAACTGCCAAGTACTTCAATAATCGGTTCGTGTTCTTGGGCTTGTAAATATTTAGGGTTATCAACTAAATCCCCTGTAAACAAAATAATGTCCGGGTTACGTTTATTAATTTGGTTGGCAAGCTTTTCTAAGTTCTCAATCGAATAATTAAATCCAAGATGGGTATCAGAGAATTGAATGATTTTCTTTTTATGGAAGGTGGTTGGAATGTTATCCGATATAATGTTTTCTTTTTGGATATGTAGACTTGCTGGTTCAATTTCCCGACTGTAAAAAAATGTTCCCCCGCTTAAGCCGATTAAAGTCATTGTGAATCCTGCCGCTCGCTTTAAAAATGCTCGTCGATTCATCTGGGTCAAACCTTTCTATATAAAAACTTTCCGTTCTATTTAAATAGTTATACTTTCCTATTATAGCATGTAAGCGAAGGCTCCGTACAGGAAGAAATGTAAAGGGATAAAGCGGAATTTGGATAAGTAATGTAACTGTACTTAGTTTTAAAGGTTCCGAGTAAAAGTGTTATAATCTAAATTATCTGTTAAATTGTTGACATAATTCTTCTAAAACGATATACTTTAATAAGATGAAGTTTTTTAAATGCAGTCTTCATTATCCTTGTCATAACCTGCTCGCATTCCCTCGCATTACACCAACCAAACGTCTTCAATTTATCTTTTGAGTGTTTGAATTTCGTAAAATAACTTGTTATCTGATACAATAAAAGAGGAGCATCTTTGTATTAGAGTTAGTCCATATGACAATTAACTAATGATCATGAGAGAAATGTTAGCGCGACCATGTATTTAAACTTGTAGTTACACAAGGACAAGACGTAATAATTAACCCGCACAAAATATGGATATATAGTTTGAGAAGGGGGTAATTTTTTTGAGTACCATGCAAGAAAGGGAATTACAAAATATTCTTGTAGAAGAACTAATGATTTCATCTGAGAAGGTTGCTCATGTCCAACTAAACAATCCACTAGAACATGCTTTACTTGTGCTTGTGAAATCTGGTTATGCCGCAGTGCCTGTACTTGATTCGTCTTATAAATTAGTAGGTATAGTTGGCAAAACCGTGATTCTAAACGAAATTCTTGGGTTGGAACGATTCGAAATTGAAAACTTGTCAGAAATGCGCGTAGAAGAAGTAATGAACAGCGATATACCATGTTTGACAAGGAAGAATAATTTAGTGGATGGCTTGAATGCATTAATCAATCATGCCTTTATCTGTATAGTTGACGAAGATGGCTACTTCGACGGGATCTTAACGCGTCGAGCCATATTAAAGGAATTGAAGAAAGATATTTATATGAAACATTATAAAAAATAATCTCTAACGAATAAATATCCCCATAATGCTTGGGGTTTTTTTATTGGTTAAACCTCATGTATTCGTAGATTAAGAAAGTGGGACAAAACCTCTGACCCCATGTCCCGACCCCATGTCCCGAAAAAAATTATTAAAATCAAGAATTTGTTATAGCTATTTATTTCGGTTTCCGATATATTTATATATACTGACAATTTTGAAGGGGGAGCACAATTGAATACATTTAAACGGTTGAAAGAATTCTATTGGCCATATAAGCACTATTTTCTTTGGTCGTTATTCTTTCTAATTATTCTAACGTGTATCACGGTTGTTTATCCGATCATTCTGCAAATAACAATCGATGAAGTCGTACTCCAGGATCGTTATGGACTCATTCTTTATATTTCGCTTATCTTCTTCGGCCTCATGATTATTAAAGGGATTTCTACTTTTTCTTTTCAATATTTAAGTGAATTATTTGGGATGACATCCGTATATCATCTTAGAAACGCTTTGTATGGAAAATTGCAAGTATTATCTTTTAAGTATTACGATAATTCAAAAACCGGAGACATTATGTCAAGATTGACTGCGGACGTAGAAGGTTTTCGCTTTTTCCTATCCGCTGGATTTGCAGAATTAATCCGCATTGTCGTTCTGATTGGTGTCAGTTTAACGATCATGTTTTATTATTCCATTCCACTTGCGATCGTTACGATGCTTGCTATGCCTTTTTTGGGTATCATTGTTTTTCAATTTGACAAACAAGTGCACCCTGCTTTTAGAAAAGTAAGGAAATCCTTTGGAAGGTTAAATACGCGAGTGCAAGAGAATATCAGTGGAATGAACACGGTTAAATCATTATCACGAGAAGATTTTGAGATTGACCGATTTTCATCCAGTAATGATGATTACCGAAAGCGGTACTTGTTCACCTCTAAATTATGGTCGAAATACTTTCCGTTAATGGAGTTTATTGGTAATGTAGCGGTTGTTTCGTTACTGGGATATGGCGGATATCTCGTCATTAATGATCAAATGGCGCTTGGTGAACTTGTTGCATTCTTTAGTTTAGTCTGGTATATTCTCGGTCCGATTATGAACCTCGGGTTTGTTGTTAATATGTTTTCTCAAGCGAAAGCATCGGGAGAACGTTTGATCGAGATTCTTGACCAGGAAGAAGAGATTCAGGAAAAAGAAAATGCAATTAGGCAACCGATAAAAGGGCATGTCACGTTCAAAGATGTATCACTTCAATATGTCGAAGAAGATGATGTAGCTTTAAAGCATATTGATTTTGATGCACCTCCCGGGAAAGTCATTGGACTGATTGGCGCAACTGGTTCAGGGAAAACGAGTATTACACAACTTATTACAAGATTTTATGAAGCGGATATGGGAGAAGTCCTTGTTGATGGTCAATTGGTTTCCGATTATGAATTGAAATCATTACGAAGTCAGATTGGCTTCGTATTACAGGAACCTTTCTTATTTTCAACATCCATCCGTGAAAATATCGCATACGGCAGACCCGATATAAGTGAAGAACAAGTGATAGATGCGGCCAAACGTGCCCAGGCCCATGATTTTATTATGCAATTGCCAAAAGGATACGATACATTACTCGGCGAAAGAGGGATGGGACTGTCGGGTGGCCAAAAGCAGCGGATTGCCATTGCTCGTGCGCTCTGTATTAATCCAAGTATCCTGATTTTGGATGATGCGACATCTGCGGTTGATATGGAGACAGAGTTTAAAATCCAAGCTGCTTTAAAAGAGGTAATGAAGGAGAGGACGTCCTTTATTATTGCTCATCGAATTTCCTCCATTAAGCATGCTGATGAAATTTTAGTACTGGAAGAAGGGGAAATAAAAGAACGCGGAACACATAATCAATTACTTGCAGAGCATGGAATATATCGCAGAATTTACGATATTCAATATCAAGACCGGGAAGAGATTATGGAAATTGTGAACTGAAAGGAGGGGGATTCGATTGGAAACTTCCAAGAAAGATAAGAAAAATCATTTAACTCGTTTTCATTATACGGTAGAACAAGTTATTGAAAAACCGTTTAACTGGAAACAAATGCTACGACTCTTAACCTATTTAAAACCTTATGCCAAAAGTTATTTGCCGGCCGCAATTATTGCAATGCTTGTATCAACCTTCGTCCGTTTGGCAGTACCGATTTTAGTCGGGAAGGTTGCGATTGATATTGCCATCTTAAATAAAGATACGACACTATTGACGTGGCTCGTTGTCATCATAGGCTGCTTGTATTTATTAAGTTATCTGGCAAACGTGTTGCGGATAAAATGGGTGAACCAGCTGGGGCAAAATGTCATCTATGATTTGCGCCATCACTTATTTTCCCATGTACAGCGGCTATCCCATGGGTTTTTCGATCATCGTTCGGCGGGATCGATTCTTGTTCGGATTTTAAATGATATTAACTCGTTACAGGAACTTTTTACAAACGGAATCATCAATTTATTAATGGATTCAATTACTTTAATCGGCATTATGGTTATTCTCTTTGTTCTAAGTCCAAAATTAGCCATTGCTGTTTTAATCGTCCTACCGATTATGTTTTATATATCTACGAAGTTAAGACGAAATATCCGCCGTTCCTGGCAGAAAGTACGGATTAATCAATCGCGAATGAACTCCCATTTAAACGAAGCGATTCAGGGGATGCGAATTACCCAGTCATTCTCACAGGAAAGGGAAAATGCCGAGTTTTTCAATGGAGTGAATAAGGGATTCTTTCACAGCTTTAGAGACGCAGCGAAAAAGAGTGCATTATTCCGCCCGTTTGTCGATATGAGTGATGCAGTTGGAACAATTATTCTTATTGCTTTTGGTTCCTATTTAATTTTGTTGGGAGAAGCAAATGGTGGAATTGCAATTGGTACCTTCGTATCATTTGCTTATTTTACGGGAATGTTTTGGGAGCCGATTTCAAGATTAGGTCAAATGTATAATCAACTCTTGATGGCAATGGCTTCCTCGGAGCGGATTTTTGAATTTCTTGATGAGCGACCTAATGTAAAGGAGAAAGAGAATGCGTATATCTTTCAGAATATGAAAGGGCATATTCAATTTGAACGCGTCCAGTTTTCTTATAATCAGGACCGGATTGCCCTGCATGAAATATCCCTAAATATTGAAGCAGGAGAAACGGTTGCATTAGTTGGCCATACAGGAAGTGGTAAATCGACAATTGCCAATTTAATTAGCCGATTTTACGATCCGACGCAAGGTGCAGTGAAAATAGATGGGAAAGATCTTCGGGATGTTGAACTTGCAAGTCTACGGAAACAAATTAGTGTTGTATTACAAGATACGTTTATATTCTCGGGCACTATTATGGAGAATATTCGCTTCGGAAGACCGGATGCAACCGATGAAGAGGTAATAGAAGCAGCAAAAGTTGTCGGGGCAGACGATTTTATTAAACGGTTGTCTAATGGATATGCTACGGAAGTGGAGGAGCGGGGGAATATTCTCTCGGCTGGTGAACGGCAATTACTTTCCTTCGCAAGAGCACTGCTTGCTAATCCGCGTATTATAATTTTGGATGAGGCAACAGCTAGTATTGATACAGAGTCAGAAATGAAGATTCAACAAGCTTTAAAGCGGCTCTTAAAAGGTAGAACATCGATTATCATTGCCCACAGGCTCTCAACGATCCGGGAAGCTGACAAGATATTCGTCCTTGAAAACGGTAAAATCCTCGAAAACGGCAATCATCAGACACTTATCGCCAAGCGAGGAAAATATTATGAATTAGTCAAATCCCAATTCACCATGCTCGATGCGCTATAAAATTGGAAGTTTACTAAGTTTTTTCCAGCTCCGCAGCCGCAATCGGAAAACGAGAGGTATCAGGCTTGCGGGGCGGGCCTTAGTAGAGGGGGAGTTTCTCTTTAATATTACATGTATTTGTTAATTTTGTGCAATATTTAGGTAGAGGTTATAATAGAGCTACAAAGATGTTACTAGTTTTGGAGGGATTGTAATGAGTAAGGATTATGCGGTGATTGGTTTGGGGAGGTTCGGTGGCAGTATTTGCCGAGAATTAAGCAGAGAAGGAAAACAAGTGCTTGCTATTGATATTGACGAAGCAAAGGTTAATGAATTTAAAAACATTGCCTCCCACGCCGTCATACTCGACTCTACCGACGAAGAATCATTAAAAGAAATTGGAATTCATAATTTTGAACACGTCATTGTTGCAATCGGAGATAGTCTCCAAGCTAGCATTCTAACAACCGTCATCTTGACAGACTTGCATGTGGAACGCATCACCGTAAAAGCGCAAAATGACTATCATGAAAAGATATTGCGAAAACTTGGTGTTGATCGGGTTATCCATCCGGAGCGGGATATGGGGAGGAGGATTGCTCAAAATATCATTTCAAATAATATTCTCGATTTTCTAGATTTATCCGATGACCACAGCATTGTCGAGGTGAAAACAGGGAAGAAAATGATCGGAAAATCATTAATTGATCTCGATATCCGAGCAAACTTTGGTTGTAATGTAATGGCGATAAAAAGTGGCGAGACAATCGACGTCTCACCAAGTCCTGAATATGTGTTTAAGCCTGATGATATATTGCTTGTCATCGGTAGCGATGACGATATTCACCGTTTTGAAAAACAGCTTATTATTGATGAACAATAAAAAAACATTAGCAGGCAAATAGATGTCTGCTAATGTTTTTAATTTATACTTCCATAATAATCGGTAAGACCATCGGACGGCGTTTTGTCCGTTCATATAAGAATGGTGCAATTGTGTCTGTAATTTCATTTTTAATTTCAGACCATTGGCTTGTTTTTCGTTCCATTACTTTATTTAAATGTTTCGTGACAAGCTCTTGTGCTTCTTTGATAAGATCTTCTGATTCCCGCATATAGACGAAACCGCGAGAAATAATATCCGGACCAGCTGCGAGCTGGAACTGTTTCATATTAATGCTTACGACAACAATCACAAGACCTTCTTCTGAAAGGATGCGTCGGTCTCTTAGAACAATATTACCGATATCGCCAATCCCGCTTCCGTCGATATAAATCGTACCTGAAGGAATTTTACCAGCTACATCAGCAGTATCTTTGCTTAAGGCAAGCACATCACCATTGTCGAGGGTGAAACAGTTATCTGGATCTATTTCACAATCAACTGCAAGCTTGATGTGTTCTTTCATCATTCGGTATTCACCATGAATCGGCATGAAGAACTTCGGTTTCATCAAGCGAAGCATCAGTTTTTGTTCGTCCTGCGCCCCGTGACCAGAAGTGTGTACATTGCTTAATTTACCATGGATAACCTCAGCACCTGCACGATAAAGTTTATTGATGATTCGGCCGACACTAATTGTATTTCCAGGGATTGGAGATGATGAAAATACAACCGTGTCGCCAGGTATTAATTGAACTTGCTTATGTGTGCCATTAGCAATTCTTGAAAGGGCCGCCATTGCTTCACCTTGAGAACCTGTGCAAAGTATCGCTACTTCATCAGCAGGAAGACGATTGATTTGGTTACTATCCACAAATGTATCTTTAGGTGCCTGGATGTATCCAAGTTCCAGTCCTAGATTGATCGCATTCTCCATACTGCGTCCAAATACTGCGACTTTTCGGCCGTATTTTACTGCCGAATCGATCACTTGGCTCAAGCGGTAGATGTTGGATGCGAATGTGGCGAAAATTAGTCTGCCATCAACCCGACTGAATATATCGTCGATGCTTTCACCAACAACCTTCTCAGACAACGTGAAGCCAGGGACCTCACTGTTTGTGCTGTCCGACAATAAGCAAAGTACGCCTTCTTTGCCAATCTCAGCCATTTTTGTCAAATCAGCATGCTCTCCAACTGGGGTGAAGTCGAATTTAAAGTCCCCAGTATGAACGATGTTTCCTGGAGGTGTTTTGACAACAACTCCATAGGAATCCGGAATACTATGGGTTGTCCGGAAAAAACTAACGGAAGTCTTACGGAATTTAATAACATCATCTTCATTAATAGGATTTAACTTAGCATTCCTTAATAAACCATGTTCTTCTAGTTTCGATCTGATTAATCCAATTGCAAGTTTTCCAGCATATATGGGCACATTGATTTCACGCAATAGATAAGGGATCCCTCCGATATGGTCCTCATGTCCGTGGGTGATGAATAATCCTTTAATTTTATCTTGGTTTTGTACTAAATACGTATAGTCCGGGATGACGTAATCAATTCCGAGAAGCTCGTCCTCGGGGAATTTGATTCCAGCATCGATGATAATGATTTCATCCTGGAATTGAACAGCATACGTATTTTTACCTATTTCACCGAGTCCTCCTAAAGCGAAGACTGCAGTTTGATCATTTTTTACAAACTTCATATTCAGATTTTCTCCACTTTAAAATCATCGGATTGTTTTTCATACTCTAGATGTGCCTCATCTAATTCTTGGATGTATTCCACATTGTATTTTCGATCTCTTAATTTTTCACGTACTTCTCTTACAGAATCCGCTTCAATATAGAGACTTTGCGTTCGTTCTCGAACTGGAGCTTCATCTTCAAGTTCTTGATATAAAACTTTATATATCATATTATCTCTCCTGACATTTTAATATTTAGCGTTGCAAATAAAACATACTAAGCGCATGCTCTGGTACCCATGCGCCCAGCATGTATTCGATGTTATTAAAGTTCCTGCAAGTTTCCGTAGCATGCATGAATTCTAGTTGATTGGTGAATAGTAATCATTCTATTTATAAGGTGTAGGCACACGTTCTTTTTGACCTATAAAATCTTTCAAACGTTTCTTGAGCTTTTCTTTAAGGCGCTTTAACATGTTTACACACGTCTCCTTTCAGATATTAAGAAAAGCAGCAAAAACATTTTACCGATCCAATCCTCTTATCTACATTATAGTACGAATCAATGAAATTTGAAATGATTAAGGAAAAAAATATTATTTAGAGGTACATTTTCCCTTTTTAATAGGTGGGAAAACTTACCTCAAAATGGTGGACGATGAACGGGTACCCCATCTACCTAAAGATGCTATGCTGCTTCCGTTTGAGTAATCCTATTTTTTGCCATTCATCGGAATTTATACTTTATATTATGCGAGTCTGTCCAGGGAGGTACATTCTTGGGGAAGGGAAGGTGCCGGGCACCTTCCGATTATTCAACTGGTTTTGAATTTTCCGGGATATAGAACGGGTTTTCTTGATTGATATGATCGTAAAACATGATACCATTTAAGTGATCGATCTCGTGCTGAAAGACAATAGCGAGATAACCTTTTAACCGTATTTTGATTGGATTATTGTCCATGTCAAATGCTTTGACCGTGATGCGTGCATATCGCGGAACGTACCCTTCTACTTCCCGGTCTACGGATAAGCATCCTTCTCCTGTTGGTAGAAATGCTTTTTCAACGGAATGAGAAACAATCTTTGGATTAACAAGCGCATATTCATGAACTGTGCCTTTCTCATCTACGTAATAGACGGCAAACATCCGTTTTTCAATTCCGAGTTGTGGTGCAGCTAAACCTACACCTGCGCGTAATTTATATTTTTCAGCCATTTCGTCGTCTTGACTGTTTTTAAGAAATGCTACCATATCTTTTAAAAGCTGCTTTTCATCTTCGGTTAATGGCAATTCTACTGCTTCAGCAACTTTCGTTAACGAAGGGTGACCTTCTCGTACAATATCCTTCATTGTAATCATATCTATTTCTCCTTACTTTAATTGGATTAATTTGTTTCCTTACTTTATCTTATCATATCTGAAATACTCAACTTTCGCATCTATAAAAAACTAACGTGGTTAAAGAAATATAGACCAGCTCAACAAAAAATTCAATTCAATGAACTACCGCTCGTTTCATTCAGCGTAAGTGTAACCTTCTCCTAGAGGTCCGCAGTCCAGACACCTCTCGCACCTGCTGAGCGGCTGGTGAGCCTCCTCGGGCTACCGCCCTGCGGGGTCTCACCTATGCCTTTCGACGAACAGGAAGTTCTAATGCCGGCGTTGGTCACAGGACGTGACCGTTCTTAGCCGGCCTCCTGCAGGAGTCTCGAGGTGTCTGGACTGCTCCGAGGAAAGGCGTGATTTGGATTACTGTTTAATATTCCAAAAGTACAATCCTTATCATAACGGAATAATTTCTTTTTAAAATAATCCTTTAGACCAGTTCAGTTGCCCGGCGGACGGTGACTCCTACGGGAATAGCACGAGTCCAGACCTGAGCAGGAAGCGGTTTTCTTCCGAGGCAGACTAAGATCGCCACGTCCTGTGGCAACGTCTGACATTAACGTCCTGTGCGTCGAGGCTTCGGCCGTGCCTTAGGATGCGCATCCGTCCGCCGGGCAACTGAACGATAATTAGAACGCCAATAAAATTGAATGCACAAAATACTTTTACGCTGAATGAAAGCAAATTGAGGTCTTAGACTGTGAAAGTTTTGTTACATTATAACTGTAACAAAATTGTAATTGTGCTAAAGCTGTAAAATTACTGGATAAAGCCTTATGATATAATAATACTATACTTATAGTGGAATATGTAAATTCAATTACGGAAAAATGATTGATTACTTCTGGAGGTAAGACACGTGCACATTTTAAAAGTTGGATTTAACTACAAGAATGCTCCGGTTGCAATTAGGGAGAAACTGACATTCTCCGAGGAGTCTTTACATGAAGCAATGGTTGAGCTAAAAGCAAGAAAAAGCATCTTAGAAAACGTCATATTGTCAACTTGTAATCGTACGGAAATTTATGCGGTTGTTGATCAGTTACACACCGGAAGATACTATATAAAAACATTTTTAGCTGATTGGTTCGGGATTGACAAAGCTGAATTTGAAGAGTACTTGCAGATTAACGAAAATGACGATGCACTGGAACATCTGTTTCGGGTGACGACTGGTTTAGATTCGATGGTGCTAGGGGAAACACAGATTCTTGGTCAAATGAAGGATGCATTTTTTGCATCACAGAAAGTGAAAGCGACCGGAACGATCTTTAATGAACTGTTCAAACAAGTTATCACCTTTGGAAAGAGGGTACACCATGAAACAGCGATCGGTGAACATGCCGTATCAATAAGTTATACCGCTGTCGAATTGATTAAAAATAAATTAGGAAAAATTCGTGATAAAAATATAACGATTCTCGGTGCAGGAGAAATGGCCGAACTTGCTGTGAAAAATTTACAAGGTGCTAGCGCATCGAATCTTACCATTGTAAACCGGACGTATTCGAAAGCAGAAACAATGGCAAGTAAATTTCAAGTGGAAGCAGAACCAATGGAGAAACTACTGGAAGTTCTGCAATCGACTGACATCTTATTTACGACAACTGCCGCTGAAAATATCGTACTAACAAAGGAAATGCTCGAACCAGTTCTTTCTAGAAGAGAAGGCAGAGCTTTATTTTTAGTTGATATCGCCGTTCCTCGGGATATAGATCCTGCAATCGGTGAACTTGATAAAGTATATTTATTTGATATTGATGATTTACAGCATATTGTCGATGAGAATTTAGAAGAAAGAAGAAAAGCTGCAAATGAAGTGGAGCAGTTACTTCATGAAGAAATTATCGAATTTAAAGAGTGGCTCCGCACGCTAGGTGTTGTCCCGGTAATTTCCGCACTTCGGAAAAAAGCTTTAGGCATTCAAGCGGAAACGATGAAAAGTATTGAACGGAAAATGCCTGATTTAACGGAGCGGGAGAAAAAGGTTCTGAGTAAGCATACGAAAAGTATTATTAATCAATTGTTAAAGGAGCCGATTACTCAGGCAAAAGAATTGGCTGGATCAGAGAATGCGGAAGAAAGTCTGCAGCTTTTTGTAGATATATTCGGCATTGAAGCAGAAGTAGTTGAGGAGTTCGAAAAGCAAACGGAAAAAAATGAAAGTATGAAAGAATTGAATCGACCGGAAAACTCACCGCTTCCTCGGATTAAAGAGATTTCCAGTATATAGAGACAAGGAAACGGATTTGCAATTAGGAGGTTTTTTCATGCGGAAAATTATTGTTGGATCAAGGCGAAGTAATCTTGCCTTGACACAGACGAAATGGGTTATTGAACAATTAAAAAAAGCAGGGGTGAAAAATGAATTTGTCATCGAGGAAATTGTTACAAAAGGCGATCAGATCCTTGATGTCATGTTATCAAAAGTAGGCGGTAAAGGCTTATTTGTAAAAGAAATTGAGCAAGCCCTTTATGATAAGCGTATCGACTTTGCAGTTCATAGTATGAAAGATATGCCTGCTGTACTTCCGGAAGGCTTAATAATTGGCTCGATTCCAGTTCGGGAGGATTATCGAGATGCTTTCATTTCAAAAAATGATCTGAAACTGAACGAATTACCAGCGGGAGCAATTGTTGGTACCAGCAGTTTACGCCGTAGCACGCAAATCCTTGCCGCGCGCCCAGATCTTGAAATAAAATGGATTCGCGGCAATATTGAAACCCGCCTTAGAAAGCTTAAAGAAGAAGATTATGATGCAATTATTCTTGCAGTCTCTGGCATTAAACGAGTTGGTATGGACTTATCGATAGTTACAGAATACCTTGATCCTGAAGTTTGTGTACCAGCAGTCGGACAAGGAGCTCTTGCGATTGAGTGCCGGGAAGACGATGAGGAAATAAGAGAAATCCTCTCCTTAATCAATGATGAGGAGACAACGGAAACGGTCACAGCAGAACGGACATTTTTAGACTTGCTTGAAGGTGGTTGTCAAGTGCCGATTGGCGGTCATGCCTATTACAAGGAGGATGAACTTGTAATGACAGCGTTGGTCGGAACCCCTGATGGTAAAACAATTTTGAAGGAAGTAGTAAAAGGAAAAAACCCGGTTGAAGTTGGAACAGAAGCTGCGGACTTGCTTATTAATCAAGGAGCAAAAGAAATCGTTCAAAATGCGAAAGAGGAGCAGGAGTAATGTCCGGTGACTTAAAGGGGAAACGTATTATCGTGACAAGGGAAGCCGGTCAAGCGAAAAGTTTCTCGGAAAAAATACGAGAACTCGGAGGCATACCGATTGAAATCCCGCTTCTTCGGATAAATAGTATAACAGCAAGCAATGAGCAGGATGTTTTCAATCGTCTGAAAAGCTATGATTGGATTATTTTCACGAGTGCAAATGGCGTGAATTGCTTTTTTGCTGCATACGATAAAAATGGTGTCCATTTTGGGGAGCAAGTAAAAATCGCTGCGGTTGGTCATAAAACAGATTTGGCACTACAACGATTCGGCTATACAGCTGATCTCGTGCCTGATACATATGATGCAGAATCTTTGGCAGCGATTTTCTTGCCGATTTACCAAAATAGAGAACAGATTTTATTAGTGCGAGGTAGTCGTTCCTTGGATATTTTACCGAAAAAGTTTATGGAAAGAGGCATTACTTTCGATTCGATAGAAGTATATGAGACAATGATAAATGAAGGTATAAAAGAACGATTGAATGAAGTGATACAGAAGAATGCCTTTGATTATCTCACCTTTACAAGCCCTTCAACAGTGAACGCATTTATTGACTTATATGGAGAACCTGTTTCGGTTCCTTGTGTCTGTATCGGTACAACAACGGAAAAGGCGGCAAGTGCGGCAGGTTTCAACCAGTTGATCACTGCAAAAACATTTACGATTGAAGGAATGCTCGAAGCAATGATTCAAGATTAATTGATGGAAGGAATGTTAGATTTGAGAATGAATAATCAATTTAAAAGACATCGTCGCTTACGGAGTAGTGCATCCATGCGGGCGATGGTGCGTGAAACACATCTTCATGTTGAAGATTTTATTTATCCGATATTTGTCATCGAAGGGGAAAATATTAAGAATGAAGTGCCATCGATGCCTTCTGTTTACCAATTCTCACTGGACCGCTTAATGGAAGAGGTAACAGAAGCGTATGAATTAGGTATACGTGCACTTATGTTCTTCGGTGTCGTTACAGGTAAAGACGAGGTTGGTTCCGGGGCGTATGCAGAAGACGGAATTGTGCAGCAAGCTACCAAGCTAGTAAAAGAGAAGTATCCTGAGTTGCTCGTTGTTGCTGATACATGTCTCTGTGAATATACAGACCACGGTCATTGCGGCGTGATTCATGGCAATGATGTAGATAATGACGAGTCATTAAAATTGCTTGCAAAAACAGCTGTATCTCAAGCTGAGGCAGGGGCGGATATTATTGCACCATCTAATATGATGGACGGCTTTGTCGCAGTTATAAGAAAAGCACTGGACGAGGCAGGGTTTACCCACATTCCGATTATGTCATACGCAGTTAAATATGCTTCAGCCTTCTACGGACCTTTCCGCGATGCGGCCGATAGTGCTCCACAGTTCGGTGACCGGAAGACATACCAGATGGATTCGGCAAATCGTCTGGAGGCAATCAGGGAAGCTCGGTCAGACGTTGAAGAAGGGGCAGATTTTCTTATGGTCAAACCAGCGTTATCCTATCTCGACGTCATCCGTGACATCAGAAATGAATTTGACCTTCCCGTTGTTGCTTATAATGTGAGCGGAGAATATGCAATGGTAAAAGCTGCCGCACAGAATGGCTGGATTGATGAGCAACAACTTGTGATTGAAATGCTAACTTCCATGAAACGTGCAGGAGCAGAAATTATATTAACTTATTTTGCAAAAGATATTGCAGCAGTTTTACGTAATTCATGAAGGAGGAACGAACGATGAAAGACTTTTCAAAATCCATTGATGCATATAAAGAAGCAGTTGACTTAATGCCTGGTGGTGTGAACTCACCCGTTCGCGCTTTTAAATCAGTCGGCATGTCGCCAATCTTTATGGAAGAGGGAAAAGGTGCGACAATTATGGATATTGATGGAAATGAATATATTGATTATGTGTTAAGTTGGGGACCGCTTATTTTAGGTCATGCCGATGAGCGGGTAACAACTAAATTGAAAGAAGTAGTTGATAAAGGAACGAGTTTCGGTGCACCAACTGAAATGGAAAATAAATTGGCTGCACTAGTAAAAGAACGAGTGCCTTCCATCGAAATGGTTCGGATGGTAAATTCGGGTACTGAAGCGACGATGAGTGCAATTAGGCTTGCCCGAGGATATACCGGCAGAGATATTATTGTGAAATTTGTAGGAAGCTATCATGGCCATGGTGATTCCTTATTAATTAAAGCTGGTTCCGGTGTAGCAACACTCGGTCTCCCGGATAGCCCAGGGGTGCCGGCTTCGACTGCAAGTAACACAATTACAGTTCCATATAATGATTATGAAAGTGTTCAACTTGCATTCGAACAGTACGGCGACCAGATTGCTGCGGTCATTACCGAGCCTGTCTGTGGTAACATGGGAGTCGTTCCACCAAGAAATAACTTCTTACAAAACTTGCGTGAACTTACTACAAAGCATGGTGCATTACTTATTTTTGATGAGGTCATGACAGGCTTTCGTGTTGGTTATAATTGTGCACAAGGTTATTATGATGTAATACCGGACCTTACTTGTCTCGGGAAAGTTATCGGTGGAGGGCTTCCAGTCGGTGCATTCGGTGGAAAACGAGAGATTATGGAACAAATCGCACCTCAAGGTTCGATCTATCAAGCGGGAACATTATCCGGAAACCCTCTAGCAATGACAGCGGGTTACGAAACATTAAAAGCGATGGACGAAGCGGCGTATGAAGAGCTCGGGAGATTAGCTGACAGGTTAGAGGCAGGTTTCCAGGAAGCTAGCCAGCAACATGGTATTCCATTACAAATTAACCGTGTCGGTTCTATGGTCGGTGTATTCTTTACAGCTGAAGAAGTCATCAACTTTGAAACAGCACAAACTTCTGATTTAGACCGTTTCGCGGCTTATTATCGCGGCATGATTGAAGAAGGAATTTTCCTGCCACCATCCCAATTTGAAGGGCTATTCCTTTCAACCGCACATACGATGGAACACATTGAAAAAACAATCCAAGCAGTGAACCAGGTGTTTGCAAATCTAGCTAAATAATAACTCACTTTGGTTTTTTGGTTCGAAAATTAAGTCATAACCTTTGAAGACCTGATACACGAGGATTACTCCTCCAGCTGTATCAGGTTTTTTTCATGCATATCTCCTTTTCCCCATTCATATAGATAGTGTATACACAGGGTTTAACTGTATAGGCAATGGAGAAGGGAGGAGTTATTTTGTCTTCTGCTAATCAAAATTTTCAATTTGAATTACAAGAAACATTATATTTTGACCGAGGCGATGAAGTACTCGAATTAATAGGCGTTTCACTTAATCCGGAAATAACGATTCAACCATATGATACGTACGTGTCCATCCGGGGCGAGATTGAACTGCGGGGAGAATATATGCGCGATGAACAACGGATAGACGAAACAGATCACCCTGCACTAAATGAGCTTGATGATTTGGATGCGAGAAGGTTTGTGGAAAAAGTAGAGTGTAAAGAAGATAATATGGCTGAATTTTATCATCGTTTTCCTGTAGATATTTCCGTTCCGGAATACCGGATTGAGAACATGGATGATATTAGAATAGAAATTATTAACTTTGATTATGAATTACCGGCAAATTCAAAATTACAGCTTACTGCAGTAGCGGAAATTCAAGGAATTAAAGCGGAAGTCGATTTATGGCAAGAACGAGAAACAGAGGAAAGGAAAGTAGAGTCGGAAGAGGACGAAGAACCAGACTCATTCACATTTGAAGTGGAAAGAGAAGAGGTTGTTGCAGAAGAGGAAAGGATCAAGGAAGTAGTAGAGGAGTTGGAGCAAGAGGAAGAAGCGGAAGTGGAAGAGGTAATAGATGTAAATGAAGTACGGGAACTGGAATGGGAAGAAGTGCAAGAAAATGAACTGATAATCCGTGCGAAGGAAGAAGAGGAAGTAGAAGAAGATGGAAAGACGGCTGAAGTTGTAAATGATGTTAGTTATTTAAAAGACATATTCCGCGATGAAGAGGAAGAAAGCTATGTAAAAATGCGAATTTGCATTGCACAAGAAGACGATACGATCGAATCAATCGCGGAAAGATTTCAAGTTAGTGCGCTACAGTTAATCAAACAAAATAAACTTGATGAAGACTTTGATATTAGCGAGGGACAGTTACTGTATATCCCGAAGAAATGAAATAATCCCCTTGTGAATGGAAGCAAGGGGTTTTCCTATGTTAAGCATTCCGGAGGTTATCAGGATGGAGAAACAAACTGAAATTCTTAAAGCCTATAATATATATCCTCAGGCAATTGTCGCTGTTACGGACCGGCTGCATAAAGTAAAGGCAGGCGGAAAAGAATATGCATTAAAACGGAGCAGGTTAGATAAACAATCCATAGAAAATTGGGTGTCCGTCTACACCCGCGCAAATCAGGAAAACCTCCATGAAATCATCCCTGTTTATTTAACTCGGAATCGGAAAATGTATGTTGAGTTTGCAGGTGAGTTTTATTACCTGACACCTTGGATAGAGACAAATACTAGATTTATTGGTGAAAATCGCATCCAGTCCATCTATAGGCAAATCGGTAGAATTCATGTTCAAACGAAAAATCTGTACCGATTAAACAAGGATGAATTGGCGAATCGTTTTCAGACATATCAAGGAAACTGTACGAAAGATGAAACTCGGCTACTTGCGTGGATAGAAATCATAGAACAAAAACATTATCCATCTCCCTTTGAACTGCAAGTATTAACCCATTATCGTGATATACGATTCTCCCTTTTCCGCTCCCGTCAACTAGTAGATGAAATCCTTTCCCTCGCGGAGGAGGAGTCGAGTTGGGGAATCAGTCTGAATCATGGTAATTTACAAGCCGGACATATATTTGATCATTATTTTATTAATTGGGAAAGCGCCTGTTATAAACATGCGGTCTTTGATTTAGTGGACTTGTTCCGTTACGGAGCAATCCATGAGTCACAATTGAAGAGCCACTTTCTGAAAAACTTCTCCATCTATATGGAAGAGAATCCGTTAACTTCCCTGGAACAAGCTTTACTCTGCCTATATTTGCTGAACAGTGAAGCATATTTACGCTTAGTCGAGCAATACCATACAGCCAATGAAACTAACATTTCCCATATACAGTTGTCTATTGAACTTGAACAGATTTATCGCCGAATAATCTTCGGGTTGAGTTTCCAAGAAATGCTTGAACAAAGGGCAAGGAAAGACGATTAAAACCATTCCAAGTAAAAAGCAATATAGAGAAATACGAAAACACCTAGTAAAAATACATCTAAAGTTGTCGGAAGTATAATCGTACGGAGAAGCTGATATACTAATAACGGCGCCATCGCTTTTTCTAAAACGAACAAGCATTGCCTCGCCCATGGAGGCAGGCGATAACGATAATACCGACCCATACCATTCACCTCATTATAAATGATGAAGTACCATGCTTTATCGTATGTTGTGGCCACGTTTTTGTTCCGGTTAGAGTTGACGTTTTTAAGTGAAGTGTATACAATATAAGGTAATTAAAATATAATGATGCAAATGATTGGGAAGAGTACAGGATGAACGCCTACAGGAAGGGAAATGATTTGCTGAGAATTTCCTAGGAAGGTTGTGCTGGAAGGTCGCCCTTGATGCAGCTGCTTCGAATTACAGTAGAGGCACGCCGGCTATGCGCCGATATCTGTCGATGAGTGTACAAATATTTATTTGTAAACAAAGGTGGTACCACGGAAGTTAACTCTTTTCGTCCTTTTTTGAAGGATGGAAAGGGTTTTTTAATTGTTAAAACTAAAGGAGGGTGATCGGTAATGTCGGATAAAAAAGTAACATTGCCATCAAAATATAATCCAAATGAAGTAGAAGCGGGTCGTTATCAATTTTGGCTGGAGGGGAAATTCTTTGAAGCCCCGAATGATCCGAAGAAGGAGCCTTATTCTATCGTTATTCCGCCGCCAAACGTAACGGGCAGGCTGCACCTAGGGCACGCTTGGGATACGACAATGCAAGACACGATTATCCGTATGAAGCGAATGCAAGGATATGATGTTCTCTGGCTTCCAGGGATGGACCATGCAGGAATTGCAACCCAGGCAAAAGTTGAAGGTGAATTGAAAAAGATGGGAACGAACCGTTATGAGCTTGGACGGGAAAAGTTCCTTGAGAAATCTTGGGAATGGAAGGAAGAGTATGCTTCTTTCATCCGTTCACAATGGGAAAAGCTTGGCTTAAGTGTTGATTACTCGCGAGAACGATTTACGCTTGATGAAGGATTGTCCGATGCGGTTAAAGAGGTTTTCGTCAAGCTTTATGAGAAAGGACTCATCTACCGTGGCGAATACATTATCAACTGGGATCCGCAAACAAAAACAGCTCTCTCCGATATTGAAGTAATTCATGAAGAGGTCGAAGGGAAATTTTACCACTTTAAATATCCAATCAAAGATAGTGATGAGTTTATCGAGATTGCTACAACACGTCCGGAAACGATGCTTGGAGATACGGCGGTAGCTGTTCATCCGGATGATGAAAGGTACCAACATCTTATTGGGAAAACGGTAATTTTGCCACTTGTCGGTAGAGAAATCGAAATCGTTGCAGATGATTATGTTGATATGGAACTAGGTTCTGGTGCGGTAAAAATAACACCGGCCCATGATCCGAATGACTTTGAGATTGGTAATCGTCATAACTTGGAAAGAGTTCTTGTTATGAATGAAGACGGCACGATGAATGAAAACGCTGGTAAATATGAAGGTATGGACCGGTTTGAATGCCGTGAACAGATTGTAAAAGATCTAGAAGAAATCGGTGCCCTTCTGAAGATTGAGGAAAGGGTCCACCAGGTTGGCCACTCGGAACGAAGCGGCGCAGTTGTTGAACCGTATCTATCGACCCAATGGTTCGTAAAAATGAAGCCACTTGCTGATGCTGCAGTTGCGCTACAAGACAGTGACGATAAAGTCAATTTCTTCCCAGAAAGATTCGAACGGACGTACCTCCACTGGATGGAAAACATTCGTGATTGGGTAATTTCGCGACAGTTGTGGTGGGGCCACCGGATTCCGGCCTGGTACCATAAAGAAACAGGAGAAATCTATGTAGGAAGAGAAGCCCCTCGTGATCATGAGAATTGGGAACAGGATGAAGATGTACTTGATACATGGTTCTCCTCCGCCCTTTGGCCGTTCTCTACGATGGGCTGGCCGGATACAGAAGCGGCTGATTACAAACGTTACTTCCCGACTCAAGCACTCGTAACTGGCTACGACATCATCTTTTTCTGGGTAGCACGGATGATTTTCCAGTCGAAGGAATTTACAGGGGAAAAGCCATTTGAAGATGTGCTCATCCATGGATTAATCCGTGATGCAGAAGGAAGGAAAATGAGTAAATCTCTTGGTAATGGTGTTGACCCGATGGATGTTATCGATAAATACGGGGCAGACTCCCTTCGTTACTTCTTGTTAACTGGCTCAACGCCTGGACAGGATTTACGATTCCACTGGGAAAAGGTTGAATCGACTTGGAATTTCGCGAATAAAATCTGGAACGCTTCCCGATTTGTCTTAATGAATTTAGAGGATTTCAACTATGAAGATATTGATTTGTCTGGAGATCTTTCAGTTGCTGATAAATGGATCCTGACAAGATTGAACGAGACGATTGATCAAGTAACGAAGAATACGGATAAATATGAATTTGGGGAAGCGGGTCGACAGTTATATAACTTTATTTGGGATGAGTTCTGTGACTGGTATATTGAAATGGCGAAACTGCCGCTTTATAGTGATGATGCCGCCAAAAAGAAAACGACGCAATCTGTATTAGCTTATGTGCTTGACCAGACGATGCGTTTGTTGCACCCGTTTATGCCATTCATAACAGAAGAAATTTGGCAGCAATTGCCACATGCTGGAGAATCCATTACAATTGCCAGCTGGCCACAAGTGAAACAGGAATTCCATGATGAACTGGCTGTTAAAGAAATGTCCCGTCTCATGGCTATCATCAAGTCAGTTCGTAATATCCGAGCTGAAGTTGATACACCAATGTCGAAGAAGATCAATATGCTAATTGAGGCGGAGAACGAACAAATTGTCTCTGAACTTGAGCGAAATCGTCCATATGTAGAGCGTTTCTGTAATACGGAAAAATTAGAAATTGCCGCTAAGCTACAAGTTCCAGATAAAGCAATGACAGCCGTTGTGACAGGAGCAGAGATTTTCCTGCCGCTGGAAGGTCTAATCGATATTGATAAAGAATTGGAACGTCTGGAAAAGGAATTGGATAAATGGACTCAAGAAGTAGATAGAGTTAAGAAGAAATTATCTAATGAAGGCTTTGTGAACAAAGCTCCAGAAGCTCTAGTTGAATCGGAAAGACAGAAGGAAAGAGATTACTTGGAAAAACAAGCAAAAGTAAAAGCAAGACTGGAAGAATTAAAAGGCTAGGAAAAAAAGAAGCAGCTGGAAGTTCAACTCATTGAACCCCAGCTGTTTTTTGCTCCCCATTATAATTTATTTAAAATATATTCCACCATATAATCTGCAGCATTGATGCCAGTACATTCATATAAATTCCGGATATGTGCATTGGAGTTTATTTCACATACGATTGGCTGATTCCCATCACCATACAGTAAATCGACTCCGGCAAAATCAGCGTCGATTGCTTTCGCCGCCTTCACTGCCAGTTCCTCTTCTTCTTGTGATGGTGTGTAAGCTTCCATTCGACCTCCTGCCGTAACATTAGCCCGGAAATCACCTGCAGACTTCCTTTTCATTCCAGCGACGACTTTGTCACCCACAACTTGCAAACGAATATCCACTCCATAACTGGTGTGGACAAATTCCTGGAAGACAAATGGCTTATTGCCGATTAACTGGAGTTTTTTATCGAGTTCCTGTTTATTTTTAACAAGATATACTTGCTCACCGAAGGAACCGAATGCTTCTTTCATTACGAGAGGAAATCCGAGTTCTTTAATCGCCTTGTTTATAATCCCTTCGTCCAAACTCCCTGTGTGGAAGATTTTTGGAGCGATAATTGTTTTCGGAATTGGCAGCTGTAATTTGGCGAGTTTTTGATACGTTGCAATTTTATCATCACTTACAGCAATCGCTTTTGCCTGATTAAATACAGGAACACCAAGGTATTCCAATTGCTTCGCTAAATAAATATCCTTATCTGTAAACACTACATAATCAGGAAGGGGGATTTCTGGTAATAAACCAAGACTAGAGGTTGTAAGCAGACTTAGTAAATCATTATTTTTAATGATTTCAGCCTTACTATTTAATGCCCTTGCAGCTGTTTGAATCATTTCCGCGAAATCAAGAAATTTATTTCCTGGCAAGTTGCCGTTATAGATGATCCATCCGGTTCGTTTCAACTTTCATTTTCCTTTCTGCTATAATTAACTTACGATTAATCGAGGAAAGCGGTGTTATCATGTTTTCTACTATACAAGAGGTGGAAGTGTTTTTCAATGAACGAAAAAAATTGGGGATGAAACCAGGTCTTGAACGGATTACTGGATTGCTCAAGCGTTTAGATAATCCAGAAAAACATTTCAAAGCGATTCACATTGCTGGTACGAACGGTAAAGGATCAACATTGCATTTTATTAAAGCCGCCCTGATGGCAAATGGTTATGAGGTTGGGGTTTTTACATCACCGAGCTTCACGGGCTTAGGAGGCCACATTTTTCTAAACGATCAACAACTATCTGAACAAGCATTGCTTGAATGGATGAATCGCCTTTTCCCACATATTAGGGAAATGGATAAGGCGGATCTTGCACCGACAGAGTTTGAAATACTTACTGCTCTGGCGTTTTCTTTTTTTGCGGAAAATGGAGAAATTGTTCTGATTGAGACGGGAATGGGTGGGCGATTCGACACAACGAACGTCTTGCAGCCGATTCTGTCGATTATTACATCGATTGCTCTTGACCACACGGATTATTTAGGCGGAAGTGAGGAGGAAATTGCTTGGCACAAGGCTGGAATTATTAAAAAAGCGATACCAGTTATCATTGGTAATGTGAGTGAGGAAGCTTTTGCTGTAATTAAAGAAGAGGCCCGGCAAAAACACGCTCCCTATTATAGGCTTGGGATCGATTTTAATCGCAGCCAGCTTAACCTGCAAATGAAAGGTGAACACCAGCTTGATAATGTCAGTCTTGCGATTCAAGCGGTCCTTATTTTAAAGGGAAATGGCTTTGAAATGGATGTAGAAAAAGGGATTCACCAGATGGAAAAGACGACGCTTCCCGGCCGGTTTGAACAGATTCAAAGTAATCCAGTGATTATCCTTGATGCCGCCCATAACCCGGACGGGATAAAGGCTTTTGTTCAGACTGCCAATGCATTATTCCCAGATGCGGACAAGCATGTGATTGTTGCCATGTTTCGTGATAAGGCAACGGAAGAGATGCTGCACTTACTAACAGAACAATTTGATCATGTCACCCTCACTTCCTTCGATCATCCGCGGGCATGGAACCTTGATGAATTACAAGGAAGTACCTCGGTCGACCAAATAGAATCTGACTATCAAGCAGTTCTCAAACGTACTTTACAAAGTGATAGCGTATATTTTATTACCGGCTCGCTTCATTTTATAACAGAGATACGTCACTATTTATTGAATCAACGTAAAAAGTTGTAGAAAACTTTTACAATTCACCTGACAAATTTCTTCTAGTTTTTCATTCTGAATATGGTAGAGTGATGCAAAGGAATTCTAGCAGGGAGTGACGAGATGTCAGATAATAAATATACGGATGATCGGTTTATTGAGGATGGCAGCGCAGTAAAGAAGAAAGTAGAAAATGAGTTTACACCTGTCCATTATCATCCAAAAAAAGTAAAGGATAAGAGTTGGCTTGCACCTGTTTTCCTGACCATTCTATCAGCCGGTGTGATTGGTACAGTGTTAGGAATATTTATTATCAATTTATTTACCGGTATCGAAAATGAGCAGACGGGTGAGGATCCGAGTCCCTCTACAGCAGTCACCGCCCAAGAAACGGACAATCAAGTAAAAGCGGAGCAACAATTGCCGACACTTGCTGCTTACGTTCTCCAAGCTGGTCTATTTGAGGAAAAAGCAAATGCAGAGGAATGGCAGCAATCCTATATGTCAGCAGGGGAACCAGCATTCATTTGGGAGCGAGACGGTCAATACTTTTTATTGATTGGGATTTTCCATACGGAGGAACAAGCTAAACAAAGAGCCGTGGAGTTACAAGGTGAAGGATTCGATGTGTTCGTCAAAGAGTGGCAAACGAATGAAAAAGAGCTGAATCTAACAGAAGGTGCGTCTGAATGGGTCAATCAGCTAGGGCAAGTATGGGAGGAAGCATTAACTGCCAAAGAAAACACTCCCCTCGTGAACCATTTGGAACAAGCACCAAAAGAAGATGAATTAGGGAATCTCGTTGAAATTTTGGGTGAACAGACAGAAAATATTGAAGTTTATCTTCTCCAAGTCATGCAAGCTTATGATAATTTATAACTTGTCTGTTTTAGAATTATCAACAGATAACACCACCTGATAAGGAGAATATCCTCGGGTGGTTTTTGCATTTTCACTTGGAAAACAGTCTATAAAAAAGGGATACGGGAAGTTGAGTTTTCCTTGCGAAGTTCGTAAAGTGAGAGCAAGAAAGGAGGTTGTAGGAATGCAAATCATGATTAAAGATGTACCGAAAGAGGATAGACCGAGGGAGCGTGCTATTCGACTTGGGGCAAGTCATCTGACCAATCAGGAAATCTTAGCAATCCTACTCGGTAGCGGCACGAAACTAGAGTCTGTCACGATGCTCGCCAATCGGGTCCTTATGCATTTTGAAGGGTTAAAATTATTACACGATGCCACATTTGAAGAATTGACAGCGATTAAAGGAATCGGTCATGCAAAAGGAGTGCAGATCCTTGCTGCAATTGAACTTGGAAAAAGAATGAGTCAGTATAATCCGGATGATAAATACGTGATCCGTTCACCCGACGACGGAGCAAATTATGTCATGGAAGAGATGCGCTTATTGAAGCAGGAACATTTCGTCGTTCTGTTCCTGGACACCAAGAACCACGTTATTCACAGGCAAACCATTTTTGTCGGAAGCCTCAATGCTTCGATTGTCCACCCGCGCGAGGTCTTCCGTGAAGCCGCAAAGCGTTCAGCTGCTTCGATAATTCTGACACACAATCATCCTTCAGGGGATCCCTCACCATCTCAAGAAGATATCCATGTGACGAGACGCTTAGTCGAGGCTGGGAAAATAATGGGAATAGAAGTACTCGATCATTTAATCATTGGAAATCGTAAATTTGTGTCATTGAAGGAAAAAGGGTATCTGTAACAATATAAGACTATCTATTTTATCATTTATTTCGTATAATATTATAGGAATTGTTTTATCAAGCGCCATTTTTCTGCTAACAATTGAAAGTGGCGCTTCTTAATCTTGAAAAAGGCTAAAATGAATGTTTGCAACAGGTTTAAGAAATAGATATAGTTAACTACATATAAGAAATTCGTGAACGGAGAGGGAGATTGGATTGGCAAAGTTTAGTTTTTCGCAGGATTTTGGTATCGATTTAGGTACTGCAAATACATTGGTGTTCGTTAAAGGTAAAGGAGTAGTTGTGCGGGAGCCGTCCGTTGTTGCCAAAAATTTGGAAACAGGTAATATCGAAGCGGTTGGAAGTCATGCAAGAAATATGATTGGTCGTACGCCAGGAAACATAACAGTTATTCGGCCGATGAAAGATGGGGTTATTGCGGATTATGACACGACGGCAGCGATGATGAATTATTATATTAAGAAGGCAATGCGTGGTCGTTCCATTTTTGCAAAGAAACCGAATGTGATGATTTGTGTTCCTTCTGGAATTACGATGGTGGAAGAACGTGCGGTAATTGATGCGACTAAACAAGCTGGCGCCCGCGAGGCGTTTGCGATCTCAGAACCATTTGCTGCTGCTATCGGTGCTGGTCTTCCTGTTTGGGAGCCTACAGGCAGTATGATAGTCGATATTGGCGGGGGAACAACAGAAGTTGCGGTAATCTCCCTTGGCGGCGTTGTTACAAGCCGTTCAATCCGTGTAGCCGGTGATAATATGGATGATGCGATTATTAATTATATCCGCAAAGAATATAGCTTGTTAATTGGAGAACGTTCAGCGGAGTCAATGAAATTAGATATTGGAACGGCAGGAGAAGTAACCGAAGACAGCGAATTGGATATTAGAGGAAGAGATTTGCTGACTGGCCTGCCGAAAACAATTTCAGTAACTGCGAAAGAAGTATCTTCTGCTTTAAATGAAACAGTGGATGCAATTGTTGAAGCAGTGAAGAACACACTTGAAAAAACACCGCCAGAACTTGCTGCAGATATTATGGATCGCGGTATTGTACTGACAGGCGGTGGCGCGATGCTCAAAAATATAGACCAAGTAATAAGTGATGAAACGAAAATACCGGTTTTCATTGCGGATGAGCCACTAGAAAGCGTGGCAGTAGGAACAGGGAAGTCAATTGACTATATCCAGCATTTCCGAAATACAAATGTTTCAACTCTATCTTCAAATAATTAAGTAGGTGTTTTCATGCGTTTTTTTAGGAATAAACGACTTTTTATCTTTCTGATTGGTTTTATCTTACTCGTCGTGCTTGTTGGTTACACCTTCAAAGACCGGATAAATGTTACCTTTGCAGAAGAATTTATAAACGATGCGATTGGCTGGGTGCAATATGTGATCCACACACCAGTCAATTTTACAACAGATGTCTTTACAAATATTAAAGATTTCCGCAACACATATGAAGAAAATCAGGTACTGAAAGAACAACTTAGCCAGTACCGCTCACTCATTTACGAAGTTCAGGAAGTTAATAAAGAAAATGAAGAATTACGTGATGTGCTCGATTTGATGGAATCTGATTCAATTCGCAGTCATGAGGCAATTCAGGCAATCGTTATTGCCCGCTCTCCCGAAAGATGGCTTGAACAGGTAACAATCAATAAAGGTAAAAATCACGGTGTCAAAGCAAATATGTTAGTTATGACGGCAGATGGGATGATTGGAAAGGTTCAGTCAGCCAATGAGCATACTGCTAGAGTAAAATTGTTAACCGGATTTGATCAATTTAATCGGATATCTGCAATGGTTTCCCGTGATAAGGGACGCAATATATTCGGTATGATCGAAGGGTTTGATGAGGAGACGAATTCATTACTCTTCCGCATCATTGAAGAATCGGAGCAAGACATAGAGGAAGATGACCTTGTCGTATCTTCTGGTATGGGGGGCGTATTTCCAGCGGGAGTTCCGATTGGTACAGTAAAGGAAGTGACATCAGATCAATACGGTTTAACCCAGATTGCTCTTGTTGAGCCGTCTTCCGATATGTATGATATTAATCATGTCATCGTACTTGACCGTGCAGTTGACCAAGTTGATGAATCTAGTGAGGCAGATGATGGAGAAGAGGAGGACAATGAAGAATGAAAAAGGCCTACTTACCACTCATTCTACTTGTTCTTGTAATTATTGAGGGTTTGGCAATCAACCTTCTACCAAAAGAAATAGCATTAAGTGATTATTTAATTATCGCTCACTGGGTTCTAGCTTTTCTTGTTTACATTGCTGTTTACTACGATGTGGAAGATACATATTATTCCATTGTATATGCCTTTATGTTTGGGCTATTAATTGATGTTGTCTATGCAGGTGTTCTTGGTGTTTATATGTTTTCCTATGGGATCGCAATCTACGCTGTACACGGTCTCCAGAAAATATTGCATCGTAATTTTTACGTCTTGCTTCTACTATGTGTTACGGCAATTGCACTTGCTGATGGCTTAATTTACTTGATGTATACCGTTATTGGTGTGACAGATATGATTTGGTCGGATTATTTACTTAGAAGATTACTGCCGACAATACTTGCTAATCTGTTATTTTTACTACTTCTCTTTCCTTTACTTAAAAAACGAATTGTTCGCTGGAGTGAGGAACAATTGGATCACGGAAATTAAAAAGTGGAGGATATTTAGGGCTTTTTTGGAAGAGGTGACGAAATTTGCATGAAAAGAAACCAATAATCACGATAAAAGGGAACAGGGAAGGCCTTACATTAATGATTGATGATGAAGTGCCTTTTGAAGAAGCCCTTGTCGAATTAAAAGATAAATTACAATCGACTCAACAAAATAAAAATGAACCGGTTGTTTCTGTGAAAGTACAATCTGGCAATCGTTTTGTAGACGAAGAAAAGCAGTATAAGTTACGGGATATGATTGAAGGGGAAAATCATTTTAAAGTAACAGCAATTGAAACAAATGTTGTTCACCGTGATGAAGCGCTGCGCTGGAAAGAGGAGAGTGAAATTAAGACGATCCACCGGATTATTCGTTCTGGACAAGTCTTAAAAGTAACTGGCGATCTCTTGCTTATTGGTGATGTAAATCCGGGTGGTAAGGTTATGGCCACTGGTAATATTTATGTTTTAGGTAATTTATTCGGGATTGCCCATGCTGGTTATAAAGGTGATCGCAGTGCATTTATTGCAGCATCTTATATGAAGCCGACTCAGTTGCGGATTGCTGACTATATTAGCCGCGCACCAGACTATGAAGCAGATGGTGTCTATATGGAGTGTGGCATAATTGATGAAAATGAAGATAAAATCATCATTGATTCGTTAAAGCTTCTTTCACGGAAACGAAATGAAATAAGCGGATTCGAAAGGAGAATGCAAAATGGGTGAAGCTATTGTAATTACTTCTGGTAAAGGTGGCGTAGGAAAAACAACAACGACCGCTAATATAGGTACAGCATTAGCTTTAATGGAGAAAAAAGTCTGTCTGGTGGATACAGATATAGGCTTAAGAAATCTTGATGTGATTATGGGACTTGAAAATCGGATTATCTATGACATTGTGGATGTCGTTGAGGAACGCTGCCGGTTAAATCAAGCATTGATTCGCGATAAACGCTTCGACTCTTTGGTTCTTCTCCCAGCTGCACAAACCAGTGATAAATCTGCGGTTACCGTTGAAGGTATGAAAAAAATCGTTGCTGAATTGAAGCAAGAATATGATTATATAATTATTGATTGCCCTGCAGGAATTGAGCAGGGATTTCAAAATGCTATTGCGGGAGCGGATCGGGCTATTGTCGTAACGAATCCCGAGAAATCAAGCGTGCGTGATGCTGATCGCATCATAGGCCTCTTGGAACAGGAAGAAATGACGGAATCTCCTCGTCTTATTATCAACCGGATCCGGAATCATATGATGCAAAGTGGCGACATTATGGAAGTGGATGAGATCGTCCAGTTATTGGCGATTGATTTAATAGGTATTGTGATCGATGATGAGGAAGTCATTAAAGCTTCTAATAATGGCGAGCCTGTTGCTTTAAACCCCAACTCTAAAGCTTCCATTGCTTATCGAAATATTGCAAGAAGAATCCTTGGAGAAAATGTTCCGCTACAATCTTTAGAAGAAGATAAAGGCATCTTCCAACGCTTCAAAAAATTCATCGGCATGCGCTCATAAAACTATAATAATATTAATCAAAGAGGCTGGGACATAACTTCTTAGTATGGTTATAAATCCGAACAAATGATAAGAAAGAGCATCAACAACCGCTCCGGGAATATACTACGCTTTCCGCAGGCGGCTGGTGAGCCTCCTCGGGCTGCCGCCCTGCGGGGTCTCACCGATGCCTTTCCTCCTGCTGGAGTCTCCGTATATTCCCGGAGCTAGTTAGCAGTTTTGTTCGGATTTAATTCATATTAGAATAGTTATGTCCCAGCCTCTTTTTGGTTTCTTATTTGAATCTGCAACTTCTATATATCGGAGGTTAATCCCGTCGCACCAGAAATACAGTACACTTTCCGCGGGCTATTCATCCAAAACAAATTAAAATGAACAGAAACTCCTGCGGGAGGCCGGCTAAGTACGATCACGTCCTGTGTGACCAATGCCGGCATTAGAGCCTCCTGTCCGTCGATAGGCATCAACTATAAATCATTCATAACTCCGGACGAGCTTTCATATATTGATAAGGAAATAGCAGGAAAGACGGTGAATGGAATGAGTAGGGATATAAGAAAAGTTCGAAAAGCAATAGAACAACGTAAAAAAGAACGGAGCGTACCAAAAAAAGGAATGGAACAAGACAGTGGAATCTTTCACCAACCAGAAGAAAAACACGGATATCCACCAGAAATTAACAACTATGTTTTTAAAAAGAAAGCAGGTAAAGACCTTGTAACCGGCCTGATGATGAAAGGTATTCTGTCGGGAATTCTATTCTTTTCTGTCGCTCTTTTAATGACTACCAACCACACCTTACTTACAAAACCTCAGGAAATGGCCAATCAATTATTACGTAATGACTTCCCATTCGCTAAAGTAAACAGTTGGTACCGGGATGTATTCGGCAGTCCATTAGCATTCTCCCCGCAATCTGTGGATCTGCCAGAGGAACACCAGGAAGCGGTTATGCCGGTAACAGGAGATATAATTGAAACCTTCCAAACGAATGGAACAGGTGTAAAGATATCTCCAGGTAAAGAAACGGATATCGTTGCTCATCACGAAGGAGTTGTTGTATTTGCAGGGAAATATCCGGACACAGGTCGAACAATTGTCGTCCAACATGCTGATGGGACGAATTCTAGTTATGGTAATTTAACGGATATTGATGTGCATCTATATCAATACGTAACGGCAAACGAGCGAATTGGTACATTCGCACCTACGGAAAGTGCTGATGCAGTTTATTTTTCTCTGGAAAAAGATAATACATTTCTAGATCCGGTCAAGGTAATAGTGGTTGATGATGGCTCGTAACCTACTTCCCCCCCTTCACATTCATCCAGTTCTAATATTATTTATCGGCATTTCTTTACTGACTGGTACTTTCATGGAAATGATGATTATCTTTGCAATTGTGTTTATTCATGAAATGGGGCATTATTTAGCGGCGAAATTTTTCAAATGGCGGGTAAAAAGAGTGATGCTCTGGGTGTTTGGTGGAGTAATGGAGACGGAGGAACATGGAAATCGTCGGGTGAAAGAAGAATTAATCGTTACGTTGGCAGGACCAATTCAGCATATTCCAATCTACCTTGTCCTTCATGCGCTGTTTTATCTCGAGTTGATTTCAGAACCGCTATTCCAAACAGCGATATGGTATAATACGGTTATACTTTTATTTAATTTATTGCCAATTTGGCCACTTGACGGCGGAAAAATTCTTTTTTATTTATTATCGGTCATCCTTCCTTTTCGGAAAGCATTGGATGCCATTTTTTTATTATCTTTGAGTTTGTGTGCTTTTCTTTCGATAGGTTATATAATTTTTTACCCATTTACGTTGACCTTTACCGCAATCATGATTTTTCTATTTCTTGAAAACAGATTAGAATGGAAACGCCGATTCTATGTATTCATGCGTTTTCTTATGGTAAGATACAGAGGGAACGAGACTGTTAAAAAAATTGAACCGTTATATTTGCCGGGTAATTTAACATTGATGGACGTATTTAATCATTTCAAAAGAGAAAGAAGACATTTGATCATTATTCCAGCTAATGAAAGATCCGTTAAGCGAATCGATGAAACAGACTGTTTACATGCCTATTTCCGTGAAAAACAATATACGAAACGAATAAAAGATTTATTCTAAATGGAAACTTGACACAACTGCTTTAAATATGGTAATATCAATACGTTATACAACGTAGCACCAGTGCTACAACCGCTCAGAACAGGTTTTAAACTTTTATGAGTGAGAGTACCTGTATGGCGAGTCTTAGTGATTAAGGAGGTGCGGATTCATGTACGCAATTATCGAAACAGGTGGTAAGCAAGTTAAAGTTCAAGAAGGTCAAGAAATTTATGTTGAAAAAATTTCTGCAGAGCCAAACGAAACGGTAACATTTGACAAAGTACTCTTCGTTGGTGGAGATGACGTAAAGGTCGGAGCTCCATATGTTGACGGTGCGAACGTAACAGCTAAAGTTGAAAAGCAAGGCCGTCAAAAGAAAATTAGAGTATTCAAATACAAACGTAGAAAGAACTACCATCGTACACAAGGGCATAGACAGCCTTACACAAAAGTAGTAATTGAAAAAATCAATGCTTAAAGGTCGGTTCAAGTGATTCAAATAACTGTTGAACGTAAGAAAGATTTATTGCACTCCATTGAACTTTCTGGACATGCTGAAAGTGGACCATATGGCTATGACCTCGTCTGCGCGGCTGTTTCCGGAGTGTCGATTGGGGCAGTAAACGCAGTCTTCGAATTAACTGATACGGATATTGACGTTAAGCAGGGAGGAGAAGGTGGTTATTTAAAAATCACTTTCCCTTCCCTCTATATTGAAAACGAATTGGAAAAAGCACAACTTCTTCTTGAAGGAATGCTTGTTTCCTTAAAATCCATTGAAATGGAATACGGTGAATTTATACAAATTCAGGAAACATAAGGAGGTGCACGATATGCTACGTTTAGATTTACAGTTCTTTGCTCAGAAAAAAGGTGCAGGTAGTACTCGTAACGGACGTGATTCACATTCAAAACGTCTAGGCGCAAAACGTGCGGATGGCCAGTTTGTAACAGGTGGTTCCATTCTATACCGTCAACGCGGTACAAAAGTTTACCCGGGTGATAACGTTGGCCTTGGTTCAGATGATACACTATTTGCAAAAGTGGATGGTGTTGTTAAGTTCGAACGCTATGGTCGCGACCGTAAGAAAGTAAGTGTTTATCCGGAAGCTCAAGAAGCATAAAAGATAAATAGCGAACTCCAGCCAAATTTCGGCTGGAGTTTTTTGCTACTCACATAGGAGCCTATAAATTAAAATTCCAACCTCCACATATTGGGTTTCCCTCATGTTTAGAGGAGGGGGTATTACAGACCGTTAATGCGAGATAAAGCGCCCTCCAGTTAGTACGTTGCTGTGACACTACTGAATGTGCTAGTGCGATCATTTCGGTGGGGCGAGTAATCCCAGTTCCAAGTGTTGCAACAAGAAAGACCTCGTGCTTTTATCCTTTCCCGTCTTTATTAAATTTGATGAAGTATTCATTCGTTTCTGCTATACTTTCTATATCAATGGGAGGTACACTTATGGAAGCAAAAGAGGTAGTAAGTATCATTCAATCGTATCGTCATGATTTGCTGAACGATCTGCAGATTATTCAGGGATATGTTAAATTAGGTAAGATGGAAAAAGTGGACGACAATCTGAATAAACTCTTCGCATTTTTCCATAAGGAAAGGACATTACTGAATCTGAATATCCCTCATGTTGTTATCTGGTTTTTGGAATTCAGGATGAAGTACAATCAATTTAAGCTTGATTATTCGATCCGAATTGATGATATAAAATTAACAGATGCAGATCTGTATATTAAAGAGAAACTGGATCAAATTATTCAAGATATAGAACAAAGAGCCGATGACGTAAACGTTTATACCATTTACGTGGATTTTACAGAAAATGAAAATGGCTGTACTATAAATGTTTCCATCGATTTGAAAGAGAGAAGTGCGGAAGATAATATTCCCCCTTCAGAAGATATTTACATAAAACAAACACCGGAAAAACGGATCTATAGCTTTGACGTGTTTGCAAGTTAAGAGGTGATAGTATGTTCGTCGATCAGGCTAAAGTATATGTGAAAGCAGGAGACGGTGGAAATGGTCTCGTTGCCTTCCGCAGGGAAAAATTTGTTCCAATGGGAGGACCAGCCGGCGGTGATGGCGGTAATGGAGCAGATGTAATTTTTGAAGTTGATGAAGGTTTGAACACACTGATGGATTTCCGTTATAATCGTCACTTTAAAGCAAAACGCGGCGAAAACGGAATGAGTAAATCAATGCATGGAAAAAATGCTGAAGCCCTTGTCTTAAGTGTGCCGCCTGGAACGGTTGTTATTGATGAAGAAACAGAAGAAGTAATTGCAGATTTAACCGAACATAAACAACGGGCCGTCATTGTCAAGGGTGGAAGAGGCGGACGAGGGAATGTTCGCTTTGCGAGTCCCAAAAACCCCGCACCGGAAATTGCAGAAAACGGGGAACCTGGTGAGGAGAAAAATATCCGTATTGAACTTAAAGTAATTGCGGATGTTGGACTAGTTGGTTTCCCGAGTGTTGGTAAATCAACACTGCTATCTGTCGTAAGTGCAGCAAAACCTAAAATTGCCGATTACCATTTTACAACTTTGGCCCCGAATTTAGGAGTAGTCGATACAGGAGATGGTCGCAGTTTTGTTATGGCAGATTTGCCAGGTTTAATTGAAGGAGCGAGCGAAGGAGTAGGTCTCGGTTTTCAATTCCTCCGTCATGTCGAGCGGACAAGGCTCATCGTTCATGTCATTGATATGGCTGCATTAGACGGGCGTGATCCCTATGAGGATTATGTTACGATTAATGAAGAGCTTGCGTCTTATAACGAACGGCTTAAGAATTTGCCTCAGATAATTGTAGCGAATAAAATGGAGATGCCGGAAGCACAGGAAAATCTTGTCGACTTCAAGGAGAAGCTAGGGGAAGATATACGTATTTTCGAGGTTTCAGCAATCACAAAACAAGGTTTGAAAGAGCTAATTTATGAAATTGCTGACGGACTTGATAAAATTCCGAAGAGAGAACCTGATAAGACTGAGAGAGATGAAACGGTTGTCTATCGTCATCATAAAAAAGCGGATGATTTTCATATTACACGTAACCCGGATGGTTCTTTCGTTCTTCACGGGGAAAAATTGGAACGATTATTTAAAATGACTGATTTTACTCGCGAGGAATCGCAGCAGCGCTTCGCCCGTCAGTTAAGAGGAATGGGTGTAGATAATGCGCTTAGAGAACGGGGAGCAAAGGACGGAGACACGATCCATTTGCTTGATTTGGAATTTGAATTTATAGAATAGATTTGTTTTGGGGGGGACCATTTTGACGACGATTGGATATTTAGGACCAAAGGGAACATTTACGAAATTAGCGGTGGATACAACATTCAATAATGAGGACAAAGTCAGTTATTCAACGATCCCTGAATGTATTGATGCAGTAGCAAATGATGAGATTGACATAGCGGTAGTACCGATAGAGAATGCGATTGAGGGAACTGTGCAGTTGACTGTAGATTATTTAATTCATGAAGTCACTTTACCGGTTGTGGCAGAAGTTGTTGTACCAATTCAACAACATTTACTCGTAAGACCGGATTTTGGTGGAAACGTATCGCAAATTACGGAAATTCATTCCCATAGTCATGCGATCGCTCAGTGCCATCGTTATCTTCATAAAAACTTAACTACAGCAAAGTTTTCGTATACGACCTCTACCGGTCGAGCGGCAGAAATTGTCGCTGAAAGTACAGAACCAATTGCTGCGATTGGAAACAGTTTGGCAGCTGAAGAATATGGTTTACAGATTTTCGCGGAAAATATTCACGATTATGCCAATAATCATACGCGATTTATCGTATTGGCAAAAAATAAAGCAATAGTAAATGTGAAGCATCCGGTTCAATTGGAGAAAACGACGTTGAAGATTACGTTACCTAGTGATCAACCAGGTGCCCTACATCAGATTCTCTCCGCTTTTGCTTGGAGGAAGATGAATTTGTCAAAAATTGAATCCCGTCCGACAAAAACAGGATTAGGAAATTACTTCTTTATCATTGACGTCAACCAAGCTTATGATGATGCACTGTTCCCTGGGGTGAAAGGAGAACTCGAAGCGCTTGGCTGTGAGGTGAATGTATTAGGTACCTATCCGGTATATCACATGAATCTATAATAACGCAGAGGCTAGGAAGATAAATTTTCTCTTAGCTTCTTTTTTGTGTTCCTTCCGGGTTAACTTTTGAGATTACGTTGCATATGTTGATATAGAGTAATTAGCCTAGATTGTTAACTAGAAAGGAAGGATCTTTTTGAAAATACACATTGTCCAAAAAGGAGACACGTTATGGGAGATTGCGAAGAAGTATCATGTGGATTTTGAAGAGTTAAAAGAACTGAATTCACATTTAGCAACCCCTGATATGATCATGCCCGGGATGAAAATAAGGATACCGACCCATTCCAAAAAGGTGACTCATGGAGATAAAACAAAAACGTTACCAAAAGCTGAAAAGAAACATGTTCCTGCTCCGAAAAAAGAAGTTAAGAAAGAAAAACCAATGACAGAGCTACCAAAAATGCCGACATTTCCATTTGAACCGGAGAAAATGTTACCAACTCTTGAGAAAAAGCACAAAGAGCATCCAGCACAAATTCATCCAGAACTTCCGAAAACTAGTAAAAAGAAAGAAAAACCAAAAGCTAAAGAACATGTAAAACCGAAACAAGAAAAACAAGAAAAAAAAGTAATGCCAAAAACACAGCCCGCGCACCCACCAATGCAGCCGCCTATGCACCAGCCAATAATGCCGCCGATGGAACAACCATGTTTCGTGCAACCACAAATGATGCCAATGTTTACTTATCCTTGTTCAGGATATATGCCAATGCCGCATGTACCAAGTAGTTGTGGTTGTGGCTGTGGCGGGGGACTTGGACATCAGTCGTTCCATCATGGTGGGGGATATGGACATCAATCGTTCCATCATGGCGGGCATGACCCGATGTTTATGCCTATGCAAATGCATACGCAAATGCCGATGCAAATGCAGATGCAGCACCAACCTCAAGTATTTCCTGGTATGATGCATCAACAGCAATTCCCATCAGAAGATATGTATCAAGGAGTAAACACAAATAACATGCAGATGTTTCCAGAACCAGCTTCAGGGTTAAGGAATGAAGAATTAGAGTTATACCCGACACCGGATGGGAATGAAGCAGATGCCTCAAATGATGAGAAAGAAGAATAATCATAAATCATTCAGAGACGAGACGTTACGTCTCTTTTTTTTGGGGTAAAAGAGAAATAGAAGAAATGGATACTTGTTTAATTTTAAAATAATGGTTTTCATGCTAAAATCGTACAAGACAGCGTTCATAAAGTGAAATTCATTCAATGGGGTTATCCTTCCGCTCCCACTGCATGTTAGTTGAACAGAATTAGGAATTTACGGACTATATTCCAGCATTGACATATTGGGTTTCCCTTATGTTTAGATGAGGGGATATTACAGACCGTTAATACGTGATAAAGGAGTGTACCAATTTGGAACAACATATTGAATCGATTGTAAAATGGTTAAGAGAACGAACAGAAGCCGCAAAAGCAGACGGTTTGCTTGTTGGTGTAAGTGGCGGACTGGATTCTGCCGTTGTAGCTAATTTGATTAAACTTGCCTATCCTGATAATTCTTTAGGGGTTATCCTGCCTATCCAGACAAGTGAAAAGAATATTCAAGATGCACGTGACGTCACGACAGCTTGCGGGATAGAGGAAATGACAATCGACTTAACAGAAACACATAAAATGATGTATCAAGCCATTTCGGAAAAGATGATTGAAAATAAAAGTTTTGCCCAAGCGCAGGATCAATTAGCCGATGCTAATTTACGTGCTCGTTTACGAATGAGCACATTATACACAATCGCGGCGCATCGTAATCATTTGGTTGTCGGGACGGATAATGCGTCAGAATGGTATACCGGCTACTTTACAAAGTATGGTGATGGAGGAGTCGATATTCTCCCACTCGTTGATTTTACAAAGGGCGAAGTGCGTGAAATGGCTCAAGCCTTAAACGTACCGCAAGCTGTGATTGAAAAAATTCCGAGCGCTGATTTATGGGAAGAGCAGACAGACGAAATGGAAATGGGTATTTCATATGCTGTAATCGATGCGTACTTGAAGGGGAAACAAATCTCCGAGGCTGATCAAGTGTTGATTGAAAGTATGCATGAACGCACGCAGCATAAAAGGGAAAGTCTGCCAATGTTTCACAGAAAATAAAATAGATGTGTAAAACAACCTTTCTTATACAAACTATAGATAAGGAGGTTGTTTTATTATGTTGAAAAAATCAATATTTTTTCTCTCGCTTTTGTTTATCGCAGGCTGTGTAATGTCACCTGGAAATAATTCGGAACAAGAGGGATATGGAAGTCCAAGGGCACCGAGTTATAGGAGCAGCGGGCATGATGAGGGTAATGTCAATGATTACGGTAGAATGTTACAAAAAGAAGAGCTCTCAACGAATGATTTCAATTCCTACACTGATCCAACGATTACGGATAGAAGTGAACAGATTTCACAAAAATTAATGGAAAACCGCGATATTGTCATGGCTGAAGTCCACGAAAGGGATGATCAGATTTATGTTGCGGTTCGGCTTAGGGAAAATATTGCAGATACTTCCCATGAAGAAAATGTCATTCCTGAAATTGAAAAACAGGTGAGGGATGTTATGGGAACGGATGAAAAGCAGATTATTATATGGACAGACCATATCGAATGGAATCAATTCAAAAACGAAGGAGCAGAGCTCGATTTCATGGACAACTTCAACAATTTTTTTGAAAGAGAATAAGTTGAAATAATTTTAAAGTGGTGTAAAACGTTTCCAGTGAAGGTTCACAGTCCCCTACCTCCCGCTTTCCTCAGAAATCCCTAGGTATCGGGACTGTTCCCTGGGTACCTCTAATGCATATTCATGTTATTTTTATTAGATAATATTATAATATTCAGTAATCCTAGCAATCAGTTTCTCGCGGAACAGTCCCCATACACTAAAGGCGCCTGTGAAATTGCTCGGTGGAGGCTATACTTTTCACTAGGGCCATTTTTTGGTATAGTTATTAAAGATATTGCTAGAGAGGAGAATGTCCAATGGCTGGCCATTCCAAGTGGAAGAATATACAAAGAAGAAAAGGTGCACAAGACGCAAAACGGGGCAAAATCTTCATGCGCCATGCAAAAGATATTTATACCGCAGCGAAACAAGGTGGCGGAGACGAAGCAATGAACCCGGCACTCCGTTTAGCAATCGAAAAAGCTAAAGCGGATAATATGCCGAATGATAACATAGAAAGAAACATTAAAAAAGCAACAGGAACTTTAGATGGGAGAAACTTTGAGGAAATTACTTATGAAGGTTACGGTCCTGCTGGAACAGCAATAATCGTCCATGCGCTTACCGACAATAAAAACAGAACAGCGGGAGAAATAAGACACGCTTTTAGTAAAAACGGCGGAAACCTTGGAGAAAGCGGAAGTGTCGCATTCATGTTTGACAGGAAAGGTATTATTATCATCAATAATGAACAAGGTGAGATTGATGAAGATGAAATCACACTTGAAGCACTAGAAGCTGGAGCTGACGATATCCTTACACACGAAGGCGTATATGAAATTGTTACGAGCCCGGAAAATTTCTCTGAGGTAGTTGCTTATTTTATGGAAAAAGACTTTGACATAACAGATAGCGAGTTAACGTTAATTCCACAAAATTATTCCACAGTATCGGGAGAAGATGCAGAGAAATTGCAGCAACTGATCGATGCATTGGAAGATAATGAAGATGTTCAAGAGGTTTACCATAACATTGATGAAACAAATGAATGATTATCTCTAAAACTTCTATTCCAAACTGGGATAGAAGTTTCATCATTTCTATCCTTTTATCAGGCATTAACGGTCTGTAATACCCCCACACCTAAACAGGAGTGAAGCCCAAGATGTGAAGGTGGGGAATATACAGTCCGTAAATCCCCACTGAATGAAGTTTCACTTTATCATGGTGTAACCGTCCGTAAATCTGCCGTTGTCAATTGGTGGACGAGTTAATTTAAGCGGGCTGACGTACGTGGACACTTTGATTAACCGGACTAACCTTCAGCGGGAACCCCTAACTGAATGAAGTCTTATTTTATGTTAGTATAAATCTATGAGGAAACAAAAGGAGAAGGTCATTAGATGATTGCTTATATAAAAGGCAAGTTGATGGCGATACAAGATGAAGCTATCATTGTTGAAACAACAGGTGGAATTGGTTATGAACTGCTTTGTCCGAATCCATTTTATTACCAGCATCAACTCGAAGAAGAAGTAATGATCCAGACATATCATCATGTCCGGGAAGATGCGCAGCTTTTATATGGGTTTAAGAATGAAGATGAGAAATATTTATTCACTAAGCTGATTTCTGTTTCAGGCATTGGACCTAAAGGTGCGCTTGGAATTATGAGTGCGGTTGATATCCCTTCCTTTGTTGCTGCGGTAGAAAATGAGGATGAGAAGTTCCTGACGCAGTTCCCCGGGGTAGGTAAAAAAACTGCCAGACAAATTATTTTAGACTTGAAAGGGAAGCTCACTGCCTCGTTCAGTATTACACCAACGGAAGCCGAAAATATACATAGAACAGATGAAGCTGCCTTAATAGAGGCGAAAGAAGCACTGAGAGCTTTAGGCTATACAGAAAAAGAACTGACAAGCATCATGCCTGCATTGAGAAAAGAAAACTTAACGAATTCGGATGAAATTGTCCGCAAAGGGTTAGCATTATTATTACAAAGCTAAGAGAGGAGGAAGAGTTTGATGGAAGAAAGAATGGTAGCTGGGGACGTGCAGGAAGAAGATCTTGGACTCGAACAAAGTTTACGGCCAGAAACCCTTAAGCAATATATTGGACAAGATAAAGTGAAGGAGAACTTACAAATCTTTATTCAAGCAGCTAAAATGCGGAATGAGCCGCTAGATCATGTTTTACTATCAGGACCACCTGGTCTTGGGAAAACAACGCTTGCTGCTATTATCGCCAATGAAATGGGAGTCGATTTCCGGACTACTTCAGGACCAGCGATTGAACGTGCTGGTGATTTGGCTGCAATTCTTTCCTCTCTTGAGACAGGTGACGTCTTATTTATAGATGAGGTGCACCGATTACCAAGGGTAGTGGAAGAAGTCCTCTATCCGGCAATGGAGGATTATTTCCTCGATATCGTTATTGGCACTGGTCCAAGTGCCCGTTCCGTTCGGATTGATCTACCACCATTTACTTTAGTTGGCGCCACCACACGATCTGGATTGCTGACTGCTCCGCTCCGTGACAGATTCGGTGTTTTGAGCCGGCTTGAATATTATGAACAGAAAGATTTAACATCGATTATTGAACGGACTGCTGAGATATTCGAAACATCGATTAAGAAAGAAGCAGCAGCAGAAATCGCCTTGCGAGCCAGGGGAACACCAAGGATCGCCAATCGTTTATTCAGAAGGATTCGCGATATTTCCCAAGTAAAAGGGGAAAAAACAATTAGTTTAGACATCACGAAGCAGGCGCTTGCCATGCTGCAAGTTGATGACGCGGGTCTTGATCATATTGATCATAAATTACTAACAACGATCATCGAGCGGTTTAATGGAGGTCCAGTGGGGCTGGATACGCTAGCTGCTACGATCGGAGAAGAGGCGCAAACGATTGAGGATGTATATGAACCGTATTTGATGCAGCAAGGTTTTATCCAGCGGACACCTCGTGGAAGAATGGCTACTGCTCAAGCTTATGTACATTTTGGAATGGAAGGGCCGGAAAAGAGATGAATATAAGTAAATTATTGATTATAGCGGGGATCGTTTTAATCATACTTGGACTCATCTGGCGTTTTATTGGTAGACTCCCTGGTGATATTCAGTTCAAGACTGGAAATGTGACAGTTTATTTTCCGATCGTCACTTCTATTTTAATCAGTATTATTCTGACGCTGATTTTTTATGTTATCGGCAAGTTCAGATAACGAATTCGAATAATTTGAAACCGAAACAGAATGAAGGAGATACCTATGAATATAGAAGACTTTGATTTTCATTTACCAGAGCGCCTTATTGCGCAAACGCCGCTAAAAGATAGAACCCAATCGAAGTTGCTTGTCTTAGATCGAGGTAAGGATAATCCAGAACATCGAAATTTTAAAGATATCAAGGATTATTTAAAGCCAGGTGACTGCCTTGTATTAAATGATACAAAAGTTCTGCCAGCAAGATTGTTCGGTATAAAAAAAGATACAGGTGCAAAGATTGAAGTATTGCTGCTTCATCAAGACAGTGAGGATACGTGGGAAGTATTAACGAAGCCTGCGAAAAAAGTGAAAATCGGTACAGAATTGATATTTGGAAATAATGAGTTACGTGCAGTTTGTACAGGGATTAAAGATCATGGTGGAAGAACTTTTGAATTTCATTATAAGGGCATATTCTATGAAGTGCTTGATAAGTTAGGGGAAATGCCTTTACCTCCATATATTAAGGAACAGTTACCGGAAAAAGATCGTTACCAGACTGTTTATGCGAAAGAAGAAGGATCTGCTGCTGCCCCTACGGCGGGGTTACATTTCACAACTGAATTGTTGGAAGAACTTAAGCAGTTGGGAATAAAGCTTGCCTTCATTACGTTACATGTTGGACTGGGCACCTTCCGACCAGTCAGTGTTGATAATATTAAGGAACATGAAATGCATGCGGAATTTTATCATATGTCCGAGGAGACGGCAGCTACATTAAATGAAGTTAAACAATCAAACGGACGGATCATTTCCGTTGGTACAACCTCGACACGTACATTAGAAACGATTGCAAGAGATAATAATGGGGAGTTTATTGCAACAAGCGGTTGGACGGATATTTTCATTTATCCGCCTTACACTTTCCGAGCGATCGATGGACTGATTACAAACTTTCATTTACCGAAATCAACTCTTATCATGCTGATCAGTGCTTTTGCCGGAAGAGATAAAGTGTTGGATGCTTACAGAGAAGCGGTTGAGAAAGAATATCGTTTCTTCAGTTTTGGTGATGCAATGCTAATTATATAGACAAAGGAAGAATAATATGGTACCTATAACATATGAATTAATTAAAACAGATAAGCAAACAGGTGCAAGGTTGGGCAGAGTTCATACTCCTCACGGTTCCTTCGATACACCGACATTCATGCCGGTCGGAACACTTGCAACTGTGAAGACAATGAGTCCGGAAGAGTTACAAGAGATGAACGCAAATATCATTCTCTCCAATACGTATCATCTTTGGCTACGACCAGGAGAAGATATTATCCGTGAAGCAGGCGGGCTCCATAAGTTCATGAATTGGGACGGAGCAATCCTCACCGATTCCGGAGGTTTCCAAGTGTTCAGTTTGAGCGATATGCGGGAAATTGTGGAGGAGGGTGTCCATTTTCGTAACCATTTAAACGGGGACAAGCTTTTCCTTTCTCCTGAAAAAGCGATGCAGATTCAAAATGATCTAGGGGCCGATATTATGATGGCCTTTGATGAGTGCCCGCCATATCCCGCTACTCGTGAGTACATGAAGTCTTCCGTAGAACGGACGGCGCGTTGGGCAGAGAGATGCCTCGAGGCACATGGCAGGCCGGATGAGCAAGGATTATTCGGAATTGTCCAAGGTGGGGAGTATGAAGATCTACGGAAGCAGAGTGCCAATGATTTAATCTCGCTTGATTTCCCAGGATACGCAATTGGTGGTCTTTCTGTCGGGGAACCGAAGGATGTGATGAACCGGGTACTTGATTTCACAACACCATTATTACCGACAGACAAACCGAGATATTTAATGGGGGTTGGTTCACCAGACTCCCTTATCGATGGTGCAATACGTGGAATTGATATGTTTGACTGTGTTTTGCCAACCCGGATCGCGAGAAATGGGACATGTATGACGTCAACAGGGAGACTTGTTGTGAGAAATGCGAAATTCGCACGCGATTTCCGTCCAATTGATGAAAATTGTGATTGCTATGCATGTAGAAATTATTCTCGTGCATATATTCGTCACCTTGTTAAAAGTAATGAAACATTTGGATTTAGACTTACCACTTATCATAATCTTCATTTTCTGTTAAAATTAATGGAGCAAGTACGAGCTGCTATACGCGAAGATCGTCTTGGTGATTTTAAAGAGGAGTTTTTTGAACAATACGGGTTTAACAAACCAGACGCAAAAAACTTTTAACTTGAAAATGTTCTCATATTGAGATAGAAGGAAGGAGGATGAACGTTGGATTTAATGGCATTGTTACCGATAATTTTAATGTTTGTAATTTTTTACTTCTTGCTAATCCGTCCACAGCAAAAGAGGCAGAAACAAGTAAGAGAAATGCAAAATGATCTGCAAAAAGGTGATAAGGTTATTACAATCGGCGGTTTCCATGGAATTATCCATGCGCTTGATGAAGGTACAGTAGTTATTCAAGCAGGAGACGGTACGAAACTTACGTACGACCGATCCGCAATCCGCGAGAAGGTTGCTGAGTAAGCTCAAATGTGATTCAACTACATAGAATTGCAAACAAAAAATGGTCCTATTAAAGGGCCATTTTTGTAATTTCAAGTAGGTGATTGTCTATTAATGTACGTAATCTCGATAACTTTTTAAACCATGAATATAGCTTCCTGCACTCCGCTTTCCATGAGGAGTCTCCGTGTGTTTTTTCGTTAAGATATAATACAAAATAATATAATAGGACCTACATGTTAGAGTATCTTCTGGAGCAGTATCGAGGTATCAGGACTACGGACTTCAAGTAGAGAAGAAAGGACCTGTTTAGCTCATTCTGCATCTTTTTGAAAGAGGTTAACGCCGATCATGCCACCGAAGATTGCGGCTAGTATGAAGCCTGTGTGGTGAAGCATCTGCTGTATGGAAAAGCCATTTTGATAGCCGAGATATTGAACAAGGAAAATAAATAACGTAAAACCGAGTCCAGTTAACCCGCCAACGACCCATCCCTTTGACTTCCCCTTAATTCCAGTGATCATCCCACCAATAAACAACCCGACCAACCCGACTGAAAATGCTACCCAAGAAAGCATCCATTGACTAATTGTCGTAAACTGTAAAACTAATGCCAACACAAAACTAGAAACTACAATGAACAAAAGAATGAAGATCCAGCCATATAATAAAGCGATCAATTGCCGTTGCAACGTAATCTCCCCCTATGGTCGTCCTTTTTATTACTTTATTCAACCATGCGCCCTAATAGAAGTGAATTTTCACAGAATCTCCAATTTTCCCGTTTAGCGTAACCATTTATCAAAAATAGGGATTGCTCGCAGTTCTTCCTTTGTAATAAACTGGAGTAGAAACAATACACTGAGATAAATTGCAATCAATAGAAGGAAGACCAACCCAAGCATCATTATTCCCCCTGAACTTAAGATATAAATTTCTCTTAACATCCAACCGACGAAAAAAGGCAAGAGGAAAAGAGCGATCATTTTCAGCATATCTTTGAGGGGAATATGATATTTGATTTTTTTATTCAACACCGTTAAGTGTAATAAAGTAACGAGTATGACGGAGGTTGAAAGAGCAATGGCTACACCATTCATCCCGAATGCTGGTTGCTGTGCCAATACAAAAATTATTAATAATTTCATGAAGGTGCCAATCAATGTATTCCACATCGATTCCTTTGCATAATCAAGTGCTTGAAGTGCCGATTGTAATGGTGCTTGAATGTAAAGTAGAATATAAAAGGGGGCCATTAGGATGAGCAGCTGATTGGCACTCGAACTTCCGTACATGAATAATAAAATTTGTTCAGAGAAGAGTAACAATACAATAGTCGCAATCGCTCCTGAGGCAAATGAAATCCGGATTGCTTGATGAATCCGATAATGTATAAGTTTTTGATTGTTTTTTGCTCCTGCTTCGGAAATGGATGGAATCAGCGCGATTGCAAGAGAATGTGTAATAAAGGTTGGTAAGAATAGTAATGGGATGACGTAGCCTGTCAGTTCACCGTACTGCTTCGTAACTAGTGTTGCAGTCACTCCTGCAATAGCAAGAGCTTGAGAAACGAGAATCGGCTCAAGGAAATTAGAGATAGATCCAATCAGTCTGCTGCCAGTGCTCGGCAAGGCTATTGAGAATAATTCACGCATCGTTTCCCGTGTATTCCTGAAATATGAACGGATTGGTCTTCGATTTTTACCCGATTTTCGCAATTTAAACTGATATAGCATGTACATAAGAGAGGCAAACTCGCCCAGGATTACACTGAACATTGCTCCTGCTGCAGCGAACTCAACACCATAGGGAAGAAGTAGCTTAATGAAAATATAAACAAACACTATCCGGACGATCTGTTCGAACACTTGTGCATAGCTTTGCGGCTTCATATTATGCTTGCCCTGGAAGTATCCCCGAAGAACGGATGAGATGGCGACAATTGGAACAATCGGACTAATTGCGAGCAATGGATAAATCGTGCGCTCATCTGTTAGCAGCGTCGAGGCGATATAGGGCGAACCGAGTATCATAGCGATTGTTAAAATAATACTTGTGATTGAAGTAATGAGCAGAGAGACGACAAGAATGCTTCTGATTTTCTCATGATTACCTACTGCATCGGCTTCGGCAACACGCTTAGCAATAGCAACAGGCAGCCCAATTTGGGTCAATGTAATGACTAAAAACAAGGTCGGAAGGGCGAGCATATACAGGCCTACACCTTCTTCACCAATTAAACGCGCAACTACAATTCGGTTGATGAAACCGAGGAAACGCGTAATCATTCCAGCTAGCATAAGGATTAAAGCACCTTGTAAAAATGTTTGCCTTGTCATTTTATCGTCCTGCCTTCTCAAAAAATACAAATTCATATACAATAATATATATGCAAATGTGTTGGCCAAGCATGACAAGATTCTATAAATACTCCATTTAGGAGGGGTGGATTATGGAAACAATTCAAAGCGTTAAAAAATGGAAAATAACCGTTACACCTTTTTTACACAGTAAAGCTGAAGAACTGCATCTCATGGGTTATGAACAGGCGACTAGCGAAGATGTCTGGAAATGCCTTGTAGATAAAGTATGGAAAGGGTATCCGGATAAGCGGATTTATGAGACGGTAGCTGATATTATGCAATTAAACTCATCCATTTACTTAAGCTACCTTACCGTTAGTTCGTTTCAAGATGATGATCTTGCCGGTTCCATTGCTGCTTTATTAGATACATAAAGGAATTTTAACCCGAGAGATTAAGGGAGGAACAAGGAACATGAAAAAGAGAGGCAGACTCGTTGCCTTTTTTCTAATCGTGCTTATTTTTGGCACACTGATTGGAACAACGACAACTGGAGTTACAAAAAACATAAGTTTAGGATTGGATTTACAAGGTGGCTTCGAAGTCTTGTACGAAGTCGAACCGATTGACGAAGAACAGGAGATTACCCGTGGCCTAATGGAGGGTACTGTTCAAACACTGAACGACCGGGTGAACCGTCTAGGAATTAGTGAGTCGGTCATTAACATTGAAGGAGAGAACCGCATACGTGTACAGCTTGCCGGTGTAGAGAATCAGCAAGAAGCGAGGGATATGCTTGCAACATCCGCGCAACTCTCTTTCCGTGACGTAAATGATGTCGAGCTGTTGGATGGTTCCGACGTCAAGCCGGGAAGTGCGAAACAAGACTTCGACCAAACCACGAACAAACCGATTGTTTCCCTCAAATTGAATGATGCGAATAAATTCGGTGAAGTCACTACACAGATTAAAGAAATGGGACCACCTGATAATTTATTGGTTATTTGGATGGACTTCCAGGAAGGGGATTCCTTTAAAGAGGAAATACTGAAAGAAGAGCCGAAATTCGTGTCCGCACCAAGTGTTGATCAGACATTACATACGACAGATGTCATGATAACCGGTGATTTCACGGTGGAGTCAGCGAAAGCATTGGCTGATATTATCAACTCTGGTTCCTTACCGGTCCATATGAACGAAATATTCTCTACTTCTGTTGGAGCCCAGTTTGGAGAACAGGCACTGAATGATACAGTCTTTGCAGGTATCATTGGAATAGGCCTTGTCGTTCTATTTCTAATTGCCGTTTATCGCTTTACTGGATTCATTGCTTCCATCAATTTGATTATTTATACGTATCTTGTCCTTGTTGTCTTTATGGCGATGAACGGTGTATTAACACTTTCAGGTATTGCCGCACTGATTCTTGGTGTAGGTATGGCAGTGGATGCGAACGTCATTACGTTTGAACGCTATAAGGAAGAACTCCGGTCCGGTAAATCGGTGAAAGCTGCCTTCCAAGCAGGAAGCAAGAACTCCTTCCGTACGATATTAGATGCGAACATTACGACTATGATTGCAGCGGTTGTCCTATTCATTTTTGGTACAAGCTCCGTCAAGGGATTTGCAACGATGTTAATTATCAGTATTCTCGTCAGTTTCATCACGGCAGTATTTGGAACGAGACTATTCCTAAGCTTCTGGGTGAAAAGTGGATTCTTGAAAAATAGAAAGACATGGTTTGGCGTTAAGAATAAAGAAATTAAAGATATTGCGGAACCAGAGAGGGAACCAAAACTATTTAACCGAGAAGTTGATATTGTAAAACACAGGAAAAAGTTTTTTGTATTTACGGGGATTCTTTTAGTGGCTGGGTTTGCAGCGCTAGCAATCTTCAAGATTAATCCTGGCATTGATTTTACAAGTGGATCACGAATAGAGGTAATCGCAGATGAACCGATTGATATCGAAGAGGTAGAACAGACATTTTCAGACCTTGGAGTGGAAGCGAGCAGTCTCGTACCTTCTGGAGAAAATAATGAACTTGCTGTTGCTCGCTTTGATACGGTACTTTCCGATACAGAAATTACCGAAATCCAACAAACCTTTAATGAAAAATATGGCTTTGATCCAGGGATAAGTATTGTCTCCCCGATCGTTGGAGAAGAACTCGTGAAGAATGCGGTCTATGCGGTTGCAATTGCAGCGGTATTCATCATTATTTATGTTGCATTCCGGTTCGAATTGATATTCGGGGTTACAGCAGTCCTTGCACTTCTACATGATGTATTGATCATGTTGTTCGCTTTCAGTATTACGCAAATTGAGTTTGATATAACGATTGTTTCGGCAATCCTGACGATTATCGGTTACTCTATTAATAATACGATTGTAATCTTTGACCGAGTTCGGGAGAATATTCAATTTGAAAAACGGGTAACGTCTAATAAAGTACTTGCTAGGATTATTAATAAGAGTATTATTCAGTCGTTTACTCGTACAATGAATACGACAATATCAACATTAATTGCGATTCTTGCATTTCTTGTACTCGGAACGTCGTCCATCTTTACGTTTACTCTTGCATTAGTAATTGGGTTAGTTGCAGGTACGTATTCTTCCCTCTTCCTTGCAGCTCAAGTATGGCTCGTCTGGCGAGGGAAAAATCTCAAAGAAAAACCACTCGATTTCAGAAAGAAAAAACGAGTGGAAGGACCCCAAGTATAAGCTCTTAGGAGGAGATGGAAATGAAAGGTCAGGGTTACGTTATTCTGGCAATTGTACTAACGATTTTAATATCAATATTTGCCGTTATCAATATTGAGCCTGTCCAAGTGAACTATTTCTTTTGGAGTGCGACATCTCCTCTCATTCTCGTTATTTTGTTTTCCGTTTTAATGGGAGGACTCATTACAGCTGGTGCAGGCATGTTTAAAATCTTTCAAATGCGGAAGCAAATGATGAAGCTTGAGAAGGAACATAAGCTTTACCGGGAACGTTTGGAGAAAGCGGGCATCACACCACCTGTAATTAAAGAAGAAACAAAGGAGAAAAACGTTAAAACCGTTCCTAAAAAGAATAATTAAATTGCTACCCCTGCCGGTCTTTTGTATAATAGATTGGTCAGGGGTGAATTTATGTTACATAGCAAGGCAAACTGGAAAACATTAACAATTGAATCTGATGCAAAATTAATAAATGATATATCTTTTAAACTTTCTCCTGTTGTTGAAAAACTATTGCTGCAACGGGGGATTCGCTCGTCTAGGGAAGCGGAAAAGTTTTTATTCCCATCTTTGGACGATGTTCATCCACCTGAAAAGATCCAATGGATGGATAAGGCAGCCACGCGTGTAAGAGAAGCAATTGAACAAAATGAAAAGATTTTAGTTTACGGTGACTATGATGCAGATGGTGTCACTTCTACAGCTGTTCTCATTAAGGCTTTGGAAGAGCTTGGAGCAAATTGTTCCTATTACATACCAAATCGATTTACAGAAGGCTATGGACCGAATGAAGAAGCTTTCCGCCAAGCTTATGCTAACGGGTTTACAGTGATCATTACGGTGGATAATGGAATTACAGCTGTTCACGAAGCGAATGTGGCAAAAGCTCTTGGCGTTGACCTTATTATTACCGATCACCACGAGGCACAGAATGAACTCCCTGATGCTTATGCAATTATTCATCCCGCTCTCTCTGAGGATTATCCATTTAAAGAATTGGCTGGAGTAGGGGTTGCATTCAAGTTCGCTCAGTACTTACTTGGGTTTTTTCCGAAACATCTGCTCGGGTTTGTAGCGATTGGAACGATTGCCGATCTAGTTTCGTTAACGGATGAAAACCGAGTACTATCCTATTACGGACTGAAAGAATTAACAATAAGCAATACACCGGGAATTTCAGCATTAAAACAGATCTGCAAAATCGAAGGAAATGTGACAGAAGAAGATGTTGGTTTTAAAATGGGACCACGCTTGAACGCAGTTGGAAGGCTGCAGGATGCCGGTCTTGCCGTCGAACTTCTACTGACCGAGTTCCAAGAGGAAGCCCAAGAGCTTGCTGAAGAAATAGATCAGTTGAATCAGGAAAGACAGCGGATTGTAGAAGTGATAAGAAAAGAAGCAGAGAAAATGGTAGACCCAAGCAAGTTCGGTGTTATGATTGTATATAAGGAAAATTGGAATGAAGGTGTACTGGGAATCGTTGCTTCTAGACTTGTGAAGCAATTTGATCGCCCGGCAATTGTATTGAACTTTAATCCAGAAACGAATGAATTAAAAGGTTCCGCAAGAAGTATTCCAGCTTTTGATCTATTCACGAATTGCATGAAAGTTCGCCATCTATTTTCAAAGTTCGGTGGGCATGCTCAGGCAGCGGGGATGACGATCCCTCTTGAGAATGTTGAAAAAATTCAGGAAGCACTTGACGGATATATGAAAGAGCAACTGACGGAAGAGGACTGCAAAGAAGAAATTATAATTAGTGGAGAAGTGGAAATCGCTGAGATAAACGAAGGGTTAATCGATGAAATCAATCGTTTGGCACCATATGGAATGGGGAATCCGAAACCTGTTTTCAAGATCGAACATATTCCTGCTGAGGGAAGGCAGATTGGAAGCAAGAAAAACCATTTGAAATTGCAATTCCGCGAAGATGGAAAGCTTTTGGATGGAATCGGCTTTGGATTTGGAAATCTTTATTATGCAATTTCGCCGAACACCCCTCTACAAGTAGTTGGGGAGTTAGGAATCAATGAATGGAATGGCAACCGCAAACCCCAGATTATGATTCAGGATATGCGAATAGAGGATTGGCAGCTATTCGATTATCGTGGCAGAAAAAATGTTGATTTCAGCTTTTTGGCAAATGAAGAAGTTATCGCTGTCTCGGAAAATCCACTAGAATATAGCTTTATTCCCACAATCAGCTATGAAGCGAAAGGCCAGGAATTACAGAAAGTTCCTCACCTGATTTTGTGTACACTGCCAGCTCGATTGAATGACTTAATTCAACTCATCCAGAAGATACAACCAGTTAATATTTATGCTTGTTTCCAATTAAATGACAGTGCCTATTTAAAGACATTTCCAACGAGAGAAGACTTTGTCTGGTTATATGCACTGTTTCATAAGCGGAAAACAATCGACATGAAGCGGGAAATCCAGTCCATCATGAAAGTAAAATCTTGGTCCAAAGAACATGTTGTTTTCATGCTGCGTGTTTTTTCCGAGCTTGAATTTGTTAGGATGGATAATGGAGTAGTTCATGTCAATCCAACACCGGAGAAAAAGGATTTGGAAACTGCTGATGTGTATCAGGAAAGGTTACGACAGTTAGAGATTGAACAGCAATTGTATTACTCCAATTATGAGGAGTTTAAAAACTGGTTTACACCATATATAAATTACCTTGAAACGGAAAAGTCCAAGGAGGAAATGATAAATGGATTATAATAAATATATTGAAATTGTAGATGACTGGCCGAAAGAAGGGATTTCTTTTAAGGATATTACCCCGCTTATGGCTGATGGTGATGCATTCCGCGCAGCAGTTGATGATATTGTTGAGTTTGCCAAAGAAAAAGAAGTAGACGTTATCGTAGGCCCGGAAGCAAGAGGATTTATTATAGGTTGCCCTGTATCTTACGCGTTAGGCCGCGGATTCGTACCTGTTCGAAAAAAAGGCAAGTTGCCTCGAGAAGTGATTCAAGTAAACTACGGTCTGGAATATGGTGAGAATGTGTTATGCATCCATAAAGATGCGATTAAACCAGGCCAGCGGGTTCTTATTACAGATGACTTACTAGCGACAGGTGGAACAATCGAAGCAACAATTAAACTTGTTGAAGAGCTCGGTGGAGTAGTAGCAGGCTGCGCATTCCTTATTGAGTTGAGCTATTTGAATGGCATTGATAAATTAGAAGGATATGAAGTTCTATCTTTGATGACGTACTAATATGCACATCAGGTCTGGCTATATATTGGTCAGACCTCTTCTAATATATCCACAAATTCGATTCTGTTCTTGTTTTTTCACCGTAATTATAGACAGTGGACGAATAAACGCATATAATGGAAGTTATTTAAAAGGATAATTATTAAGGAAACTTCCTTATCTACAGATAAGTCAAATAATTTCAGATAGTTGATAAAGGTGATTAAATGGCAAAAGATGAAGTTATAACAATTGAACAATTAATGGACAGGGCAAGTGAATATTTATCAACGGACTATCTAACCTTTATTAAACGCGCCTATGAATATGCAAAAAAATCCCATGAAGGCCAATTTAGAAAGTCAGGAGAACCGTATATCGTCCACCCTGTCCAGGTTGCTTGGATACTTGTTGATCTGCAAATGGATGCGGAGACCATTGCAGGTGGATTTTTACATGATGTCGTTGAGGATACTGAGACGACGCTGGAAGAAATTGAAGGAGAGTTTAATGAGGAAGTTGCTTTGCTTGTCGATGGTGTAACGAAACTTGGGAAAATCAAGTACGAGTCCAAAGAAGAATTACAAGCGGAGAACCACCGCAAAATGTTTGTTGCAATGGCAAAAGACATTCGGGTCATTCTCATTAAGCTTGCGGACCGTCTGCATAATATGCGGACATTGAAGCATTTACCACCACATAAACAACGGCAAAAAGCGAATGAAACAATCGAAATATTTGCCCCGCTTGCTCACCGTCTCGGAATTTCAACGATTAAATGGGAATTGGAAGACACCGCGCTACGGTATCTAAACCCGCAGCAATATTACCGCATCGTACAATTAATGAAACAGAAGCGAGAACAGCGTGAAACATATATTGAGGAAGTCATCAAGCAATTATCGATTCAACTGGATGAAGTCCATATTGAAGCGGAAATGTCCGGTCGTCCGAAGCATCTATATAGTATTTATCAAAAAATGGTGAAGCAAAACAAGCAATTTAATGAAATCTATGATCTGCTCGCTGTGCGGATTATTGTAGACAGTATTAAAGATTGTTATGCTGTGCTCGGTATTATCCATACAAACTGGAAGCCGATGCCTGGAAGATTTAAAGATTATATTGCGATGCCAAAACAGAACCTTTATCAATCCTTGCATACGACTGTTATCGGTCCGAAGGGTGATCCGCTTGAGGTGCAGATCCGGACAAAGGAAATGCATGAAATTGCAGAGTACGGGATTGCTGCACATTGGGCATATAAAGAAGGTAAACAGGCGAAGAGTGGTTCAGGCAGTTCATTTGAAGAGAAATTATCTCTGTTTCGGGAAATACTAGATTGGCAAAGCGAAACCCATGATGCGGAAGAGTTTATTGAGTCATTAAAAATCGACTTATTCTCTGATATGGTCTATGTTTTCACACCTAAAGGCGATGTGGTTGAACTCCCTTCAGGGTCTGTGCCAATCGACTTTGCCTATAAAATCCATACGGAAATTGGTAATAAAACGATTGGGGCCAAAATTAACGGAAAAATGGAACCCCTTGAATATAAATTGAAAAATGGCGATATTGTTGAAGTGATGACCTCGAAACATTCTTATGGTCCATCGCAGGATTGGTTGAAAATCGCAAAAACTTCACAAGCGAAAAGCCGAATCAAACAGTTTTTCAAGAAACAACGCCGGGAAGAAAATATTATCAAAGGGAAGGAAGCTGTCGAACGGGAAATCCGTGCGCTCGACATTCTTCCAAAAGAAGTATTAACCGAAGAGAATTTGAAACGAGTTTGTGAGAAATTCAGCTTTACGAATGAAGAAGATCTTTATGCAGCGGTCGGCTATCAAGGAATTACAGCAGCACTTGTAGCTACAAGGTTAACAGATACGATACGGAAAGATAGAGAAAAAGAAGAAAGTGTTAAAAAGATACTTTCCGAGGAATCGGCTGAAAAGACGAAAAAGAGAGCGCATCGTAAAGATTCAGGTGTTCGGGTAGAAGGAGTAGAAAACTTATTAGTACGTTTAGCGAAATGTTGTAACCCTGTACCAGGTGACGAAATCAGAGGTTATATTACGAAAGGACGGGGTGTGTCCGTGCACCGAGCCGACTGTCCGAATATCGATACGGAAGAAGCGAAGGAACGATTTATAGACGTATCTTGGGAAGACGATTATACAGACACGAAGCATTACTATGTCGATTTGCAAATTTCAGGGTATGATCGTCAAGGAATGCTTAATGAAGTGCTTCACGCTGTAAGTGAAATGAAGACAAATATTACCCATGTGAATGGGCAAACGGATAAGAATAAAATGGCTGTCATTCATTTGACAATTCTTATTCAAAATACGGGTCATTTAAGAAAAATTGTTGGCAGATTAAAGAAAATCCCAGATGTATACTCTGTAACAAGAACGATCAACTAGTTGTAAAGTAAGGAGAAATAGTGAAATGAAAGCAGTAATTCAACGCACAACCAATGCATCCGTAACCATAGATGGTTCCGTCGTAGGTGAAATCGATCACGGTCTCGTCGTATTGCTTGGGGTGACACATGAGGATACCGAGCAAGATGTTAATTATTTAGTGAATAAAATCATCAATTTGCGTATATTTGAAGATGAAAATGAAAAAATGAATTTGTCTTTAAAAGATGCGGAAGGAAGCATTTTGTCAATTTCGCAGTTTACGTTATATGCGGACACGAGAAAGGGAAGAAGACCAAGTTTCGTTCATGCGGCAAAGCCTGACGTGGCTAATCGTCTATACGAAAGTTTTAATGAAGCACTGCGGCAGGAAGGTATCCATGTAGAAACCGGTGAGTTTGGTGCTATGATGGACGTTAACCTAACCAACAACGGTCCAGTCACTATCCTAATCGACAGCAAAGATAAATAAAAAAGAAGCAGGGATATGTAATAATTGCATCCCTGCTTCTTTTTTTTGGTTATTCGGTGTCTGCGAAATAACGCTGCAGACCGTTGATAATACCGGTCACCATTTTCTTTTGATATCCCGTGCTATGTAATAGCTCATCGCTCTCTTCATTGGATATAAACCCGAGTTCAAGCAATATACCAGGATTAAACGTTAGGCGGGTGACATATAAATCTTGGTTAGAAATTCCTCTATCTTTTTCATTTGTTTCCTTAATAATTTCACCATGGACATAAGTTGCAAGCGATTCATATTGATCATGATAATAGAAAGACTCAATACCTGAAACACTTGGAACTTCAGGGAAGCTATTGTAATGGATACTTAAGAAAGCATCCGTATTGATAACGTTAGCTAAGCTGGAACGGCTTTCTAGAGGGATGAATTCATCATTCTGTCGAGTCATAACGACTTCTGCTCCAAGTGCCGTCAATTCCCTTTCCAACTCTCTAGCCGTCAAGTAGGTAATGTCCTTCTCGTAGGATCCGCTAATACCAATTGCTCCGACATCTCTACCGCCGTGTCCCGCATCAATTATAATGGTTTTACCCCGCAGACTAGTGTTCCGGTTACCGGTTTGTTCAATATAATCTCGTAGAACAAAACCTGATACCTTATCATTTGTAATCTCCAGCCAATTTTCCGTTTCCGAGACAACTTCAAATTCTTCCTCCTTATCGGTAAATGCAACAATATCAGAACCGGGAGAAGCTTCTTCTCTTAGATGGGTTCCATCTTGCTGAATCGTCACAGTAGACAAGGAAGGTTCTTCTAATTTTTCCTCCTCTTCTTTTGTTTCCTTAACTGGATCGTCCTCTTCATTTATCGTCACAAACTCTTTTGTAATCCAACCTTCCGAATCGGCATATTGAATTTTTATCCACTCGTCCGTTTCTTCAAGGATTTCATATTCATCCCCGCTGTTAACTTGTCCGATACGATCGAAATCTGTACCAGGTCCAGTTCGGACATTCAATTTATCTTCTTCGATCATTGCATTTTTTGCAAAAGCCGTTGAAGTAAGTAATAAAAGAAATGTGAAAGAGAGGATGATAATCTTTCTGAAAGACAAATTTGTTCCTCCAATCTATAAGTACAGTCTATAGTAGTATTCTAAAGTATAATAAATTTTTGTGCTAGTGGCAAAGCTAACGGTGCAGCAATCAATGCGATTGAAATTTGCTGCAGACATCATAACAGAGAAATCAATGGGAAGACAGGCACAGCAAGATGCCCTGCGCACAAAAATATGCTAAGTTGCATGAAAAACTTAACAGGACCTGGCGCTACAACGATTCGTACTGGTATCCGTCTTGAGGCGTTAAGAAATGGCTGCGGTGTTATTTAAAGGTAAATCATATGATTTAGGAATGGAACAACCACACCTAGAACAACCAAACCTATGGTGATAAAAAGGATGGTTCCGACTAGCGGTAGATACCATTTTCTAATTTTGAGTTGGAGCCGATAGTTCAGACCCCACATTGCTAGGAGAAAAATAAGGTATAGGAAATCGATAATTCCAAAGTTGGGGACTGGTCCTGGTTCGCTAATATTTATTAAGAGACCAAATGCAACAAAACCAACCAGTCCGAGTAAGAGCCAATTGACAGCATGCACGACAATTTCATAAATAGTAACATTAGTTCTCATTAAATCTCCACCCTAGTAATTTGTAGTGTAATCCTTTTCAATATACATTTTATGACCTGTTCGAAGGGGTGAAAGGGCCTGGTGTCAATACACTCCGTAATGGAATCCGTGGTAAAGCTTTTCTGGATGGTTGCGGGCTTATCTAATAAAAACGTCGTATATGAATGGTATGCCTACATCCAGGAAGAGATGGCGACGTAAAGGACAGTTCCGGCTATTGGTAGAATCCATTTTTTTCTCTTTAACTGGAGCCAATAATTGAATGCCCACATTGCAGTCAGGAAAGCAATGGTGATAAATGCAATCATGTCAGAGGTGGGGTTTTGGTTTGGGCTAATGTTTACCACAGAGAAAAAGGCGAGAATACCGATACATCCGAGCAAGAGCAAATTAACAGCATGCACGATAATTTCATAAATAGTATCATTGTTGTTTTTCATTAAATCTCCACCCCCGGTTATTTAATGTGTAATCACTTACAGAGTACTATAAATAACCTTCATGAACAATAGGAAAGTGTCTTATATAAATAGACGACTTACGTAATTGGGAACACGATTATAGAGGGCCGCGAAGAAGGACTGGATCAAAACATCAGTAAATAAAAATTAAGATGTTGTTCTTATACAATCGTTCTTGACAATTTTCTTGGAACAGCTTATGATTATAATCATTCAAATAAGCTACGAATAAATAGACAATACCGTTGACGGAAAAAGTAATTGGAAACTAGGTAAAGCAGAGAAGAGATGTCACTGGCTGAGAGCATTTCTATACGATAGTCCAATGAAAGACATTCCAGAGGATATAGACCGAAAATTAGAGTAGGGATATACGTAGACAGGCGTTAACTGTGTGTAGAGCGGATGTATTTACATCAACTAGGGTGGCAACGCGGGCAAAAATCCCGTCCCTTATTTTTATAAGGGACGGGATTTTTATATATTTTTTCGAGGAAATAAATTTGTAGAAAGAAAAGGAGGAGATGGTGTTGAGTATGAATGCACCACGAGGAACGGTTGATATTTTACCGAAAGATGTCAAAGCTTGGCAATATGTTGAAGAACAAATTAAGGAAATCTGTAAGAGATATCATTATAAAGAAATCCGTACTCCTGTCTTTGAGCATACAGAAGTGTTCCAGCGCGGAGTTGGTGATACGACGGATATTGTCCAGAAAGAAATGTACACGTTTGAGGACCGCGGCGGGAGAAGTTTAACGCTAAGACCTGAAGGAACAGCTGGCGTCGCCCGGGCCTATGTGCAAAATAAGCTGTATGGAGATGTGAATCAGCCAGTTAAACTTTATTATTTTGCAGAAATGTTCCGTTATGAGCGCCCGCAAAAGGGTAGAATGCGTCAATTGAATCAGTTCGGTATCGAAGCGCTAGGCAGTGCGGATCCCGCTATTGATGCGGAAGTGATTGATTTAGCAATGACGGTTTATCAATCATTAGGATTAACTTCCTTGAAGCTTGTCATTAATTCCCTAGGTGATAAAGAAAGCAGAGAGAAGCACCGTCAAGCATTGATCGACCACTTCACTCCGCATAAAGAAGAGCTATGTGCCGACTGTCAAGTCCGCCTCGAGCAAAATCCGTTACGTGTCCTCGATTGTAAAAAGGACCGGGACCACCCGGCAATGGGAACAGCACCATCGATTCTTGACTTTTTGAACGAAGAATCGAAAACGTATTTTGAGGAAGTAAAAGGGTACTTAGATGCGATGAGAATTGACTATGTCATAGATCCTACCTTAGTTCGCGGGCTGGATTATTATAACCATACGGCTTTTGAAATCATGAGTGATGCAAAAGGATTTGGAGCGATAACAACACTTGCTGGTGGTGGAAGGTACAACGGAATGATCGAGGAGTTCGGTGGGCCAACTACACCTGCTATCGGTTTTGGAATGGGCTTGGAGCGTCTTCTGATGGCCCTTGAAGCTGAAGGGGTTGAAATACCGGACACGGACAAATTAGATTGTTACGTCGTTGCTGTTGGTAAGGAAGCGGAACAAGCAGCTGTTCGCCTAGTTCATGACCTGCGTGCAAATGGTGTGCAAGTTGATAAAGACTATCAAATGCGGAAGATGAAAGGCCAATTGAAAGCAGCGGACCGTTACGAAGCTAAATATGTCCTAATCCTTGGTGAAGAAGAGGTAAGCAACAATACGGTAACAGTAAAGGAAATGGCTACGGGTGAACAACAAGTTCTACCGATGGAAAATATAGTTGATACGCTGACAGGGAAATTAACAGGAGGTAGTAAGTAAGATGACAAGAATTTATGCCGGAACAATAAATGAAGAGCATATCGGTCAAACAATTCTGCTCAAAGGTTGGGTGCAAAAGCGCCGCGACCTTGGTGGATTAATTTTTATTGATTTACGTGACCGATCAGGTGTTGTGCAAGTAGTATTCAATCCAGATGAATCAGCAGAAGCACTCCAGATCGCTGATACAATTCGTTCAGAATATGTGGTGGAGATTTCAGGGAAAGTTGTCGCACGTGAAGCAAGTACCGTCAATTCATTGATGAAAACCGGGAAAATAGAAGTCGTTGCTTCTTCTGTAGAAATTTTAAATAAATCCAAGAATCCACCATTTATGATCAAAGATGATACGGACGTTGCGGAGGATTTACGGTTGAAATATCGCTATCTTGATCTTAGACGTCCGGGCTTGCAGGAAACGATTAAATTACGTCACCAAACAACACAGGCAATCCGGAACTTTTTAAACAATGACGGATTCCTTGAAATGGAGACACCGATTTTAACGAAAAGTACTCCAGAAGGTGCTCGAGACTATCTCGTGCCAAGCAGGGTCCATCCAGGGGAGTTTTACGCCTTGCCACAATCTCCGCAGCTGTTTAAACAATTAATTATGATGAGTGGTTTTGAGAAGTATTACCAAATTGCCCGCTGTTTCCGTGACGAGGACTTACGTGCAGATCGTCAGCCTGAATTCACTCAGATTGATATTGAGACTTCTTTCCAGACAAGCGATGATATTATGGCGATGACCGAAAAAATGATGCAATATGTTATGAAAGAAGTTAAAGGAATTGATATTACGTTACCGTTTCCGCGCATGTCGTACGATGATGCGATGAATCGCTTTGGTTCGGATAAACCTGATACGAGATTCGGTATGGAAATTATCGATGCTTCACCTATTTTCAAAACATCCGAATTCAAAGTGTTTAAAGGGGCGATTGAAAATGGAGGAAGTGTGAGACTGTTGAACGTGAAAGGTGAAGCAGCTAATTTCTCCAGAAAAGATATTGATAAGCTGGCTGAATATGTTGATGTATACGGTGCTAAAGGACTTGCATGGTTGAAAGCGGAAGGAGCAGAGCTAAAAGGACCAATTGCCAAATTCCTAACTGAAGAGGAAAAGGCACAGTTGATAACAGAGGTTGAAGTTACAGATGGAGACTTATTATTATTCGTTGCGGACAAGAACCAGGTTGTTTTTGACAGTTTGGGTGCATTGCGTCTAAAACTTGGAAAAGAGTTGGATTTAATCGATCAGTCGATTTACAATTTCCTATGGGTAACAGACTGGCCATTGCTTGAGTATGACGAAGAACTTGACCGTTTCTTCGCAGCACACCACCCATTCACTTCTCCGGTAGAAGGTGAGCTCGATAAATTATTGACAGAACCTGAGAATGTGCGTGCGAACGCGTACGACCTTGTCTTGAACGGATATGAATTAGGAGGAGGCTCCATCCGTATTTATCAAAAAGAAACTCAGGAAAAAATGTTCCAAGTTCTTGGTTTTTCAGAAGAAGAAGCACAAGAACAATTCGGATTCTTAATGGAAGCTCTTGAATACGGTGCACCTCCACATGGGGGTATTGCTTTAGGGCTTGACCGGATTATCATGCTGCTTGCCGGCCGTTCAAACTTACGTGATACAATCCTGTTTCCTAAAACGGCCTCGGCTTCAGATCTATTAACGGAAGCACCAGGCGGAGTAGCGGAAGAACAGCTGAAAGAATTATCGATTCAACTTAGAAAACAAAAAGATTAATCAAAACGATTTGGTTATCATTTGATAATTCTAAAAAGCTATGTTAATATAAATTTACAATCAAAAGAATATCAAAAAATCCTGATGTGTGCGTCCATACGAAGTATTTTGACCGAACACCAATTGATAGGGAGCCTGGAAGTTTCCATCCTGCCATACCGTCTACTGCAGACAATATCAGCAGTTTGGAACAGGGCACCCACCTGCTAAAAGCGGGATCAAAACTTTTAAATGGACGGCACGATCGGGATCTCGTACATAATAAAAAGCGTAACGGTCATAGCCGTTACGCTTTTGGTTTTAGTTTGATGAAGGGTTAGCTAGTTGTTCAAGGTTTCCATTCTTATCCATTCGGAAACTCGGGGAGGTGAAGGATCGTTCATCTTTTAAAACGGTCATTCTTCTCGCCCGGTCCATGATCTGAATAAACGTCTGGTAATCATCCTGGATTGTTTCCAGTTGTTTTTCCGTCTGTTTCAATTGCTTCTCAAGCTTCGTAATTTCATCTTTTAATTGTTCGTTTTCTGCTAATGCTGCTTCTGTTGTCGCTTTTGACTGGTTAGAAACATAGTAGTCCTGTTTTACTTCATTCAAGAATGTGAGAACCATATCAAATGTAATGTCTTCCGTAACTTTTCTGTCAGCTACTATTTCCCTGCTTTGATTTGGTTGTTTCGGAGCAGGTGAGAAATTTTGTTTTGCTTGCTTTCGTTTTAGTTCTTTCCGTTGCCGTTTTGCTAAATCAATCGCATTGATATATTTATTACGAACTTCAGCATTCCATCTGAATCCACAGGCAGCAGAAGTCCGGTTTAATTTATCCCCAACTTCTTCAAACGCATTCAGTTGTGTACTTCCTTCCCTAATATGCCGCAACACGGTTTCTGCCAGCAATAGATCATCCTCATGGGACCAGGCGTCTTGTCTCACTTTGGCCATTTTATCCAACTCCTTTTTCTAGGCAAAACAATAGATTATCATGTTGCTAGTTATTATTGCCTCAAGAAAAAAGATTTATACGTCATTCTTTGGAAAACTCATTTCACGTTCGATTTTTTCATAGACATGTTTCATTGCTTTCTCAAATTTACCAGTATCTTTAGGCTCATAATATCTCTTGTTTTTAATCCGGTCCGGTAAATATTGTTGCGCGACCCATGCCCCGTCATAATTATGCGGATACTTATATTCGATTCCTCTGCCTAAATCTTTTGCACCTTTATAATGACTATCTTTTAGGTGTGAGGGAATGTCACCGCTTTTCCCACTACGCACGTCAGCGAGAGCGCCGTCGAGAGCTTTGTAGGCTGTATTGGATTTAGGAGAGAGGGCAAGTTCTACAATTGCAACAGCTAATGGAATCCTTGCTTCCGGAAACCCGATTCTTTCCGCGGTCTGTACAGCGGCAAGTGCACGTGGTCCTGCTTGTGGATTAGCTAACCCAATGTCTTCATACGCGATAACAAGCATTCTTCTTGTGATACTATCCAAGTCGCCTGCTTCAATTAATCTAGCTAAATAATGAAGAGAAGCGTTCACATCGCTCCCGCGGATCGATTTCTGGAATGCTGAGAGCACATCATAATGCGCATCCCCTCCCTTATCATGGGAAAAACTTTTCTTCTGCATACATTCTTCCGCAGCTTCCAGTTCAATGACAATTACATCATCCGCATTTGGTGGAGTTGACATTGCCGCAAGTTCTAGACCATTCAAGGCTGCGCGCATATCCCCGTTGGAGCTTTGAGCAAAATGATCGAGCGCTTCCGGAGTCATTTCAATGTCCATCTCACCTAATCCACGTTCTTTGTCCTCGATTGCCCGAAGTAATGCTGTTTTTACATGTTCAGGTTCCAGGGATTCGAGTTCGAATAAATGACATCTACTTCGGATAGCCGGGTTGATGGAATGATAGGGATTGCTTGTTGTACAACCAATCATCGTAATGAGATTTGTTTCAAGGTGAGGGAGGAGAAAGTCCTGTTTCGCTTTATCTAAACGGTGGACTTCATCCAAAATAAGTACAAGATTTCCACTTAACTTTGCCTCTTCAACAACGATTTCCATATCTTTCTTTTTATGTGTCACTGCATTCAATAATCTCACTTGAAGGCCTGCTGTTTTGGCGATGGCAAACGCAGTAGAAGTTTTCCCAGTACCTGGTGGGCCGAACAGAATCATGGATGCAAGCATATTCGCTGTTACCATACGTTGGATTAACTTCCCTTCTCCAACTAGATGTTCCTGGCCAATAACTTCATTGATATGAGTTGGTCGCATTCGTAGTGCTAATGGTTGTTGTTTCATAACTACCGTCCTTTATTAGTCGTTATTCTTTTTATGATATATCAATTTGTTAGCTATCCTAATAATTCTCCCTTAAAAGTAACCGAAAGAAACTACTGATTGCTTTCATACAGCGTAAGTGTCTGCTCTTTCACTAATTAAGGCGCTCTAATCGCCGTTCAGTTGCCCGGTGGACGGATGCTTTCCGCGGGCACAGCTGGAGCCTCCTCGGGCTACCGCCCTGCGGGGTCTCCAGACTCGTGCTTTTCCCGCAGGAGTCACCGTCCACCGGGCAACTGAACTGGTAAGATGATTATTATTGAAAGCATTTATTCTAGCCCCATGTCACGATAGAAATAATATCTGTGGAATAATAAAGAGTGATCTAAATTGGGCTTTCCCTCGGAGCAGTCCAGACACCTCGAGACTCCTGCGGGAGGATAGGCTTGGTGAGACCCCGCAGCAGGCTTGCCTGCGAGGAGGCTCACCAGCCGCCCGCGGAAAGCGAGAGGTGTCTGGACTGCGGACCTCCAGGTAAAAGTTGCACTTACGCTGTATGAAGGTGATTACCAATTCATTTTGAAAAATTTATTAAAATGATGATGTCTAGGTATATACTTTATAGTCACTGAGCGCCGGATGAGGATGATTTTGTTTCCTGTTTTTAAGTATCGAAGTTGCGCTATATATAAAGCTTAGACTTGAAATTAGAGAAATGCAAGAGAGAGACGGTTCATGTTATAATAGCAAATAGTATAATATGTATGACCTGAATTAAAGCTAATTGATAGACAATAGAAAATTTATTACGTATAGTAATGATTTAATGTAAAGAGGTGCAAAGTTAAAATGAAAGTAACAACAAAAGGAAGATATGGACTTACAATTATGATAGAACTTGCAAAGGAATATGGGCAAGGTCCCAAATCATTGAAATCGATCGCTCAGGAAAATAATTTATCTGAGCATTATTTGGAGCAGTTGGCAGCACCTCTTCGGAATGCAGGACTAGTTAGAAGTGTAAGAGGAGCCTACGGAGGCTACAAACTTGCAAAAGAACCGACAGAAATTACTGCGGGAGACGTAATTCGGGTGCTTGAAGGTCCAATCACACTCGTTGAAGGAATAGAAGAAGAGAAGCCTGCCCAACAAGCATTATGGCTGAGAATCCGCGATGCCATCCGCGGAGTGCTAGATCATACAACTCTAAAAGATTTAGCGGATGCTGGTGATAATAATAAAGAAGAAGCCTATATGTTTTACATCTAACAGGAAGGAAAGGTATTCACACCATGGAAGCAATATATTTAGACCATGCCGCAACTACACCGATGGATAAGAAGGTTGCAGAAGCAATGACAGCAATCTATCAAGAAACTTATGGGAACCCTTCAAGTGTTCACTCACAAGGAAGAAAAGCAAGGAAACAATTAGATGAAGCAAGACGACTCATAGCTTCTAGTATCGGTGCCAACGAAAAGGAAATTTACTTTACAAGTGGTGGCACGGAAGCGGATAATCTAGCGTTGATTGGAACAGCCCTTGCCAACCGGGAAAAAGGCAACCATATTATAACAACAGCGCAAGAACATCATGCCGTTCTTCATACCGCAGAATATTTGGAAACCCTCGGATTTGAGATAACCTATCTACCGACAGATGAGTCTGGCCGTATTTCTCCTGAAGCAGTGGAGGCAGCATTACGAGAAGATACAATACTTGTTTCCATTATGTTTGTGAACAATGAAACTGGAGTGATTCAGCCGATTAAGGAAATTGGTGCAGTGTTAAAAGAACATCACACTTATTTCCATACGGATGCTGTTCAGGCGTATGGCTTATTAGAACTTGATGTGAATGAGTTAGGTATCGATTTACTAACCACTTCCGCTCATAAGATTAATGGTCCAAAAGGAATTGGTTTTCTCTATGCACGTGATTCGGTTATGATGCAAAACTTGATGTTCGGCGGGGAACAGGAGAGAAAACGGCGGGCAGGTACAGAAAACGTTGCTGCCATCGTCGGCTTTAAAGAAGCTGTTCAACTGAACATTGATGAGCGTGAAGCAAGGAACCTTGCCTACGAGCAGTATAAAGCACAATTTATTGAACAGCTTAAATCTGAAGGAATTGATTTCTCCTTGAATGGGGATCAGGAACATGCAATCAGCACGATTGTCAATATTAGTTTCCCTGGTACAAACGTGGAACAAGTACTGACAAATTTAGATTTGGAAGGAATTGCTGCCTCAAGCGGAAGTGCTTGTACAGCTGGAAGCGTGGAACCATCCCACGTATTGAGTGCAATGTTTGGAGACGATAATCCATGCACAACAAACTCGATCCGTTTCAGTTTCGGAAGTGCGAACACAGAGGAAAATGTAATCGAAGCAGCAAAGCGGGTTGCGAAAATAATTAAACGGTTAACAAAATAAGGAAAGTGATTAAAATGAATGAAAATAAAAACACACGTGTCGTAATCGGTATGAGCGGTGGTGTTGATTCATCGGTTGCTGCTCTGCTTCTGAAAGAGCAAGGCTATGACGTTGTCGGGATTTTTATGAAAAATTGGGATGATACCGATGAATTTGGTGTCTGCACAGCAACTGAAGATTTCGATGATGTCGTTCGCGTATGTAATCAGTTAGATATTCCTTACTACTCTGTCAACTTTGAGAAGGAATACTGGGATAAAGTATTCACCTATTTCCTTGATGAATACAAAGCAGGACGTACCCCGAACCCTGATGTCATGTGTAACAAAGAAATTAAGTTTAAAGCATTCCTCGACCATGCAGTGTCCCTAGGTGCAGACTATCTTGCAACTGGACATTACGCACAAGTAAGACGCGATAATGGGAAAGTTGAGTTGCTACGTGGAGTGGATGAGAATAAAGATCAGACGTATTTCCTGAACCAGCTATCTAGTGACGTTTTAGCGAAAGTAATGTTCCCATTAGGGCATTTACAGAAGTCAAAAGTACGCGAGATTGCTCTTCAGCATAATCTCGCAACAGCTACGAAGAAGGATTCTACCGGAATTTGCTTTATTGGGGAGCGAAACTTCAAAGAATTCTTAAGTGAATATTTGCCGGCACAACCTGGTGAAATGCAAACTCTTACTGGTGAAGTGATGGGTATACATGATGGATTGATGTACTATACGATTGGACAACGGCAAGGACTTGGAATCGGTGGGCCAGGGGAGCCGTGGTTTGTTGTCGGCAAAAACTTGGAAGAAAATGTTTTATATGTAGAACAAAGCTATGGAAATGAATATTTATATTCGGATTCATTAATCGCAACTGATCTGAATTGGATCAATCCGGAAGAAATTAAGAGTTCGTTTTCCTGTACTGCCAAGTTTAGATATCGCCAAAAAGATAGCAAGGTTAATGTCACCATACTTGAGGACGGAAAAGTCCATGTTGAATTTGCAGAACCACAGCGAGCAATTACACCAGGCCAGGCAGTTGTATTTTATGACGGTGAAGTATGTCTTGGTGGAGGAACGATTGATAAAGTAATTAAAAATGAACAACATCTTGATTATGTAGGTTGAGTTAGGGGATTATTCATGGATAAGAATAGAGAAGCAATCCAGATGATGCAGGAAGGGAAATATGAAGAAGCTGCAAAGTTATTTAATGAATTGATTGAGGAGAACCCAAATGAACCATTGGGCTATATTAATTTTGGAAATCTCTTAGTAGAACTTCAGGAAGCGGAACGGGCGGAGCGGTTCTTTTTGAAAGCAATCCGTTTGGACGACACAGCTGCCACTGCTTATTATGGACTAGGCAATCTATATTTTGAACAGGAACAATTTGAGAAAGCGAACAACTATTTTCAGCAAGCACTTGATAAAGGACTCGAGGATGCTCATTTATATTATTTAATCGGTCTTTCTTTACAGTACCAGGAACAATTTAAATTAGCATTACCTTATTTATTACGAGCGACGGAGCTGGCTGAGGATGAAATTAATTACCGTTTCCAATACGGTCTTTCGCTCGCCCAAGCGGAACTTGTCGATGAGGCGAAGACTGTCTTCCAAGAAGTGATTAAAATGGATGAGGCGCATAGCGATGCCCATTATAATTTAGGTGTCATCGCCGTATTCAACGAAGATGCCGAACAAGCCCTCAAGCATTTCAATCAAGCGCTAGAAGAGCAACCGGACCATTATTTAGCTGCGAACGGAAAGAAACAAGTGGAACAGTTTTTGGAAAATCAATAATCAACATTAGCACGTAAAAAATCAAAGCAGTTCAATCTTATCAAGCACGGATAGTCAGCGATGAATATGACTAGACATGATTTTTAACAGATAGATGAACTTCTGCATTCATTCAGCGTAAGTGTCTTTGTTCGTACCTTTAGTTTAGAACTCTAATCGCCGTTCAGTTGCCCGGCGGACGGATGCTTTCCACGGGCACGGCCTCAGCCTCCTCGGAAGAAAACCGCTTCCTGCGGGGTCCTCGGACTCGTGCTTTTCCCGTTGGAGTCACCGTCCGCCGGGCAACTGAACTGGTCTAAAGGATTATTTTAAAAAGAAATTATTCCGTTATAAGGATTATACTTCTGGAATATTAAACGGTAATCCAAATCACGCCTTTCCTCGGAGCAGTCCAGACACCTCGAGACTCCTGCGGGAGGATAGGCTTGGTGAGACCCCGCAGCAGGCTTGCCTGCGAGGAGGCTTACCAGCCGCCCGCGGAAAGCGAGAGGTGTCTGGACTGCGGACCTCCAGGAGAAAGCTGTACTTACGCTGAATGAAAGTAATATGCAGATTCTTGGTGAGTGGATTGCGGGTTTTCTTGAATTTTTAAGGTTTAGCTAACTGTTTCAGGCGGCGAAAGTTGAGTCAATAAAGAACGAAACGAGCGTGTTTAAGTATGGAAGATAAGCAACGAAATGAAAGAGGATATATTCGCGGCAGACTTCTTTATACAATTTTTCACAATGAAGATGAGAATTTTGCAATCATAAAAGTTAAAATAGAGGATACGAACGAAGATTATGAAGAGAAAGAGATTGTTGCTAAAGGTTACTTCTCTCATTTGACAGAAGAGCATTCTTATTATTTTCACGGTGTCTTTGAACATCATCAAAAGTTCGGTATCCAGTACCGCGTCGAATCCTATCAAACCTATATCCCTGATACGAAGGAAGGCTTGATTTCTTATTTGTCCAGTGACTTGTTTTATGCAATTGGTGAAAAAACAGCTACTCGGATTGTTGATAAATTAGGAATGAATGCCATCTCCCATATTTTAGAAGACCCGGAATGCTTGGACGGAATTCCGGGTCTTAAAAAACAAACAAGAGAACAATTACATAAAAGTTTAGAAGAACATCAAGGCTTTGAACGGGTTGCAATCACGCTTTCGAGCTACCAGATCAGTCTTAAAATGGCCCAGCGAATTTATCAGCGATATAAGGAAGAAGCTATTCATAAGTTATATGATGATCCATATCAATTTGTTTTTGACATTGAAGGCTTCGGTTTCCAGTCAGCTGACCAGATTGCACGAATGAACGGACTATCTATGGACCACCCGAACCGGATTGGCGCGGGCTGTATTTTTGTACTGCAAAAAAGTATTCAAGATGGCCATGTCTTCTTACCATATGACCAATGTGTGCGAGAAATGATTCAAGTACTAGGCTTCGAACTGACTGAACAGATCATTCAGGAACGGTTGGAGCAATTGAATACCGAGAAGAAAATTATTATTAGTGAAGGAAATATTTATCTGCCTTCTTTATACTATGCGGAAGACGGTTTTGCCGCCCATATTAGTAGAATTATGAATAAAAAAATTGAAAGTGAAACAACGTTAGCTGAATTAATGAAGATAACTGGGGAAATTGAAGAAGAAGAAATTCTAAGCTACGGGAAGGAACAATTTGATGCAATCGAAAAAGCATTACAATCAAAGGTAATGATTCTAACTGGCGGGCCTGGCACAGGGAAAACAACGGTAATTAAAGGAATTGTGAAGGCTTATGCAACGATTCATGATCATTCCCTTAATATTGATGATTATGAGAAAAAATCAGATTTTCCATTTGTGCTTACAGCTCCGACTGGCCGGGCTGCTAAACGATTAAAAGAGTCTACTGGCCTACCATCCTCGACCATCCACCGGTTGCTTGGTTGGGACGGGAAAGATGGATTTGAAAAAAATGAACAAGAACGCCTATCAGGGAAATTTCTAATTGTTGATGAATTTTCGATGGTCGATACTTGGCTTGCCAATCATTTGTTTAAAGCAATTCCAGATGATATGCAAGTGCTGTTAGTTGGGGACGAAGATCAGTTACCATCTGTCGGTCCTGGCCAAGTACTTTCTGATTTGCTTTCCAGTGGTAAAATACCGATTGTGAGACTGCATGAAGTATACCGGCAAAAAGAAGGTTCTAAGATTATTGAACTTGCCCATGAAATAAAAAATAACGAGATAACAGATGCATCGCTTCAAAAAGCGAATGATTTCAGTTTCATCCCGGCAAGTAATCGACAAATTGTAGAAGCAATTACGATTATCTTCAAGCATGCGCTGGAAAAAGGAATCGATACAAATGCTATTCAAGTACTTGCCCCTATTTATAAAACGGAGGCTGGAATTAATCGCATCAATGAGGAAATCCAACAACTTCTAAACCCGAAGACAGATAAAACACGGGAAATGAAAGTAATGGATGTAAGTTACCGAGTAGGGGATAGGGTAATCCAATTAGTCAACCAACCGGAAGACGGTGTATTCAACGGAGATATTGGAGAGATTGTCGCGATCTTTTTCGCAAAAGAAAATAAAGAGAAGAAAGAACAAATTGTCATAGCTTTTGAAGAAAAAGAAATTGTCTATGAGCGGCAGGATTTCGGGAATTTCATGCATGCTTATTGTATCTCCATCCATAAATCTCAAGGTAGTGAGTTTCCGATTATCATTTTACCAGTCATTTCATCGTACCATCGGATGCTTCGGAAAAATTTATTATATACAGCGATAACAAGAAGTAAAGAATCCCTTATTATTTGTGGGGATATGTCAGCATTCTTGCGGGGAGTTACGACGATGGACACGAATCAGCGCTACACATCCTTAATTGAACGGCTAGAGAGCAGGCTAGAGGAAGAACAAGAACTGCCAAATTCTATCTCAGATGAAGAAAAAGAACTGAATCCTTATGATTTTATGTAAATAGAAGTATATTCATTTTCTCTTTCGGTTAGGCTATAAATAGAAATTATAGCTAGGAGATGATGAAATGATGCAATGTCCAAATTGTAAAGGGAAAAATCTTGGAAAAATAGGGATCCAATTATATTATTGCTGGTCTTGTTATTTGGAACTAGTAGTCAAAAAGGATAAATTTCATATTCACCAAATCGAAGTCGACGGTAGTGTAAGCCCGCTTAATGATTTGTTTTCAGAAGAAGAGAGAACAATTACGGAAGATAAGTTACTGTCGTGACGAGAGCAAACATAGCACGAGGTGTTGCAGTTGCTTGAATGGTGGAATAGAAAAAAACTATTATATTTCTTTTTAATAGGAATCCTGATTTTAATATTTTCATTTTTGTTATGGATTACCTTACCCTATTTCAGGGAGGTTTTTTCCTTTTTGTGGAAACTTTTTTTACCGTTTATCATTGCGGGATTTATCGCTTATTTACTGTATCCGATTATAGAATTTCTAGACCGGCAACAGATTCATAAGGGGCTAGCCGTGATGATAATTTATATACTGTTTTTCGGTGGGATTGCTTTTTTATTTTATCGCGTTTATCCGATCGTTATTCAGCAAATGAACGATTTAATTGAAAATATTCCGCAGTTTGTGAATATGTATGAATCATCGATTAATCATCTTTACACCTCTACATCCTTCCTGCCGGAGACCTTCCATGACAAGATTGATGAAGTCATTATTCGGCTGGAAAATCTGTCGGATCATCTCGTATCCCGCTTAGTCGACGGGTTTACTCATCTAATTGATATGATTCTAATGGTCACCGTTATTCCCGTCCTCGTCTTTTATTATATAAAGGATTACCATCTGCTGAAACAATTTCTAAAGAGGTTTATCCCGCCTCGGCTCCATTCAAGGATGCAACTGATGGTCGAGAAAATCGATGAAGGTCTTGGTGGGTATTTGCGAGGCTTGTTTTTTGTCAGCTTGTTTGTGACATTGCTTACATTCCTTGCTTTTAAATTTTTACAAGTACCTTATGCGCTTTTACTTGCAATCGTAATCGGACTCACCAATATTATCCCTTATTTCGGTCCGATAATCGGTGCGGTACCAGCCGTAATGATTGCTTATACTACTTCACCGCTTCTTGCTCTTTATGTAATTATTGCAATATTTGTTGTCCAGATGATAGATGGGAATTTCCTTTCGCCATTTATTATGGGAAAGAATATTCGAATTCACCCGGTGATGATTATATTTGCATTATTGTTAGGCGGACAGTTATTTGGAATTATTGGAATGATTATCGCTGTGCCATTAGTTGCTATTTTAAAAGTCGTTGTTAAACACTTACCGTATCTTTTACCTGGTGATAACTGATTGACAAGCGGTTAATATTTATCTATACTAACGCTAAATGAAGATTTAAAAATGATGAAAGTGCCGAGTACATGAAGCTCGTGTGACAGAAAGGGATTTTTAAGCTGAGAAAATCCTCACATCGAATCATGGAATGCTACACTTGAGTGCGGCTAATCCCCGTCGGTATCAAACCGTTAACATGCATAAGAGGTGAATAGGCAACAATTCACAAATAGGGTGGTACCGCGAACAATCTCGTCCCTGCATAAGCAGAGAGGAGATTTTTTTATGTTGAAAAATGGCCCCAACTTCAAATACAAGGAGGATAATAAAAGATGAAAAAATTTAATTCAGCTGAAGTTAGACAACTGTTTCTTGATTTCTTTAAAGAAAAAGGTCATACAGTAGAGCCAAGCGCACCGCTTGTTCCGAAAGACGATCCGAGTCTTTTATGGATCAACAGCGGGGTTGCCACATTAAAGAAATACTTTGATGGAAGAGTCATCCCGGATAATCCTCGAATCGTAAACGCACAGAAATCAATCCGAACGAACGATATTGAGAATGTCGGCTATACTGCTAGACACCACACATTCTTTGAAATGCTCGGTAATTTTTCCATCGGTGATTATTTCAAAAAAGAAGCAATCCACTGGGCATGGGAATTTTTAACGAGTGATAAATGGCTCGGATTCGACCCAGACGTCTTATCGGTTACGGTTCATCCGGAAGATGATGAGGCTTATGATATTTGGCTTAACGAAATTAAATTGCCGCCAGAACGAATCATTCGACTGGAAGAGAACTTCTGGGATATTGGGGAAGGTCCAAGTGGCCCGAATACGGAAATCTTTTATGACCGTGGCGAGAAGTACGGCAATGATCCGAATGATCCAGAGTTATTTCCAGGAGGAGAGAACAGCCGTTATCTTGAAATATGGAACCTGGTATTCTCCCAATTCAACCATAATGCGGACGATACGTACACTCCGCTACCAAAGAAGAATATTGATACTGGAATGGGTCTAGAACGTCTCATATCAATTATTCAGGACGTGCCGACAAACTTTGAAACGGACCTATTTATGCCAATAATTGAAAAGACAGAGCAAATCGCCCAAGTCAAATATGGAGCAAATGATAAACAAACAATTGCTTTTAAAGTCATCGCCGACCATATTCGTACGGTTAGCTTTGCGATAGCTGATGGTGCGCTTCCATCTAATGAAGGGCGGGGTTACGTCTTAAGAAGGCTGATTCGTCGAGCGATTCGCTTTTCCAAAGATATTGGCTTGGACAAACCATTTTTATATGAATTGGTCGATGTTGTCGGTGAAATTATGCAGGACTTTTATCCGCAAGTAATCGAACAGAAAGATCATATCGCAAAAATTATCCGTTCTGAAGAAGAACGATTCCATGAAACCTTAAACGACGGATTAGAGATATTATCTTCAATCATTAAAAGGGAAGAAAAGGCTGGAAATAAAGTATTTCCTGGAGAAGAAGTATTTAAATTATATGATACGTATGGTTTTCCAAAGGAACTTACAGCCGAGTATGTTGAAGAACATGGATTTACAATTGATGAGCACGGTTTTGAAACCGAAATGGAAAAACAGAAAGAAAGAGCAAGAAACGCAAGACAAAAGGTCGATTCGATGCAAGTACAAGACACGACATTAAGTGGCCTGGATTTGGAAGACACCTTTACCGGATATGACAAACTGGAAACGAAGACTACCGTTATAGCGATTATCCATGCCGGTGAAGAAGCACAAGTGGCAAAAGCAAATGATGAAGTATTCCTCTTCTTGAAAGAAACGCCATTTTACGCGGAGAGTGGTGGACAAGTTGGCGACAAAGGATGGATTTATACGGAGCATGCGTCAGCTTATGTAGAAGATGTTCAAAAATCACCACAAGGACTCCATATCCATAAAGTGATAGTGAAAAGCGGGGAAATTAGTAAAGGGGATGAAGTTCAGGCAATTGTCGAAAATGCCTTCCGTAACGCAGTTATTAAAAACCATACGGCAACCCACATACTGCACCAAGCATTAAAGGATGTGCTAGGTAATCATGTCAATCAAGCAGGTTCACTCGTCACCCCAGATCGTTTGCGTTTTGATTTCACTCATTTTTCCGCACTCAGTGAAGACGAACTTCGGAAAATCGAAGCGATTGTGAACGAAAAAATTTGGCAATCCATTGATCTTTCCATTGATTATCAGGAATTTGAAAAAGCGAAAGAAACAGGAGCAATGGCGTTATTCGGGGAAAAATATGGAGATATTGTCCGTGTTGTGCAAATCGGTGACTACAGTGTCGAGTTGTGTGGCGGCTGTCATGTACGTAACACTTCTGAAATCGGCCTGTTTAAACTCGTATCTGAAGGCGGGATCGGCGCTGGAACGAGAAGGATAGAAGCTGTCACAAGCAAGAAAGCTTTTGAGTTTTTAAACGGGAAAATGAAGATTCTAAAGCAGGTATCTAATCTAGTGAAGGCAAATGATGATCAGCAAATTACAGAAAGAGTACAATCATTACAACAAGAAGTAAGTAACCTGGAAAAGGAAAATGAATCTTTAAGTACAAAAATAGCAAACATTGAAGCATCTTCTATCTTGGAAAAAGTGGAAGATATCGCCGGTGTCCCGGTGCTAGCAGAGCACGTCAATGTAAAAGATATGAACCAGTTACGGAATATGGTCGATGATTTGAAACAAAAGCTGGATTCCGCAGTTATTTTACTGGCAACAGAAAATAACGGAAAAGTTCAGCTCGCGGCAGGAGTTTCCAAAGACTTTGTCGAAAAAGGTATACATGCAGGTAAATTAATAAAAGAAGCTGCTACCATTTGCGGTGGTGGCGGCGGAGGGCGACCGGACATGGCCCAGGCAGGGGGAAGTGATCCATCTAAAATTCAAGACGCCCTCACATCTGCACAAGCCTTTGTAAAGAAAACAATCAATCAGTAGTAATTTGTAACAATCCATGGAAAAGGTTATAATGAATTTTATAAAGATGGATCGTGCGCGAATACTTGGAATGAGGTGTCACAATGAGTTCAATTGATAAAACAATGAAGTTTAATTTTTCAGAGGAGCCGTATGATCGCGATATAAAAACAATCCTTTTTACTGTGCATGAAGCATTAAAGGAAAAAGGATACAATCCAATTAATCAGATTGTAGGTTATTTATTATCCGGTGACCCTGCTTATATCCCAAGGCATAAAGATGCGAGAAACCTAATTCGTAAAGTGGAACGCGATGAGGTAATTGAAGAATTAGTAAAATATTATTTAAAGGAAAATCAAAACAACTAAATGAAAATTATTGGACTAGATGTCGGATCGAAAACAATAGGAGTTGCTGTCAGTGATGCATTGGGCTGGACAGCACAAGGGCTAACAACGATTCATTGGAATGAGCTTGATCTCCATTCTGCAGACGATGAATTAAAAAAAATCATAGACGAACATGATATAGGGAAAGCTATCATTGGCTTACCAAAGAACATGAATGGTACAATCGGAGAGCGGGGAGAAGCTTCCCAGCGTTTTGCCGAACATTTTGGAGAAACGTTCCAATTGCCTTATGTTCTTTGGGACGAACGTTTAACGACTGCCGCTGCGGAACGAGTTTTATTGGAAGCAGATATGAGCAGAAAGAAACGGAAAAAAGTAATTGATAAGATGGCTGCAGTGTTTATATTACAGGGCTATCTGGATCAAAAATAAAAAGAGGTGACCTCATGAGTTTAGAAGAAAAAGAAAGAATTATCATCCCGGATGATAACGGAGAAGAGCATTTATTCGAGGTATTATTTACATTCGATGTCGATGATACAGACCAATCTTATATCGCCGTTGTACCTGTCGAACAAGCGGAAGACGAAGAAGTCGAAGTATATGCTTTCCGTTATGAGGAAAAAGAAAATGATGAGGAAGATCTCTCCCTGTTTCCGATTGAATCGGATGAGGAATGGGAAATTGTTGAAGAGATGCTCGCAACATTGGCGGAGGAAGACGAAGACGAAAAGTAAATTTTTTATTAAAGCTGATGTCTCCAAGAGACATCAGCTTTTCCCTGTGAAGTGAATTTTTATAGTGTTATGGATGAAATTAGGATTCACTTTATACTTTATTATTTTACATAATATAGTATAATATATCGAATAAGAGGGAGAGGAATACATGAGCAAAGGTAAATTCACCAAGCGCTTCAAAGAAAACCGTAATGCTCGTGGGGAAGAAGCGCGCACGGTCCGTAAGATAGTATCCATCGTCTTGCTAGTACTAATCATTATATTAGTCATAAGTGGACTGGCTGGTTATTTCTATGTGAAATCGGCTCTGGAACCGGTAGAAGCAGATAGTGAAGAAAAAGTCGAAGTTGAAATACCGATTGGTTCAACCAGTTCAACAATAGCGACGATATTAGAGGAAAATGGTATTATAAAAAATGGCCTTATTTTTCGTTTCTACATAAAATTGAAAAATGAATCAGATTTCCAAGCTGGTGTCTATACATTCAGCCCAGCGATGTCGATGGATGAAATCATCGAATCCCTAAAAAGCGGGAAAATTGTCCTGGAAACAGCGCATCGGGTCACAATTCCTGAAGGGCTCACCATCGAGCAGATTGCTGAAATCTATGCCGATCAATTCTCATTCACAAGCGAAGAGTTTTTGGAGAAAGTGAATGATGAAAAATATATCAAACAGTTAATAAAGGATTATCCACTTCTCCTTACCGACGATATATTAAATGAGGAGATTAGATATCCACTGGAAGGTTATTTATTTGCGATTACGTATGATTTCTATGAGGAAGATCCTTCGATTGAGACGATTGTCGAAATGATGCTGGATCAAACGCAGGCGATCGTATCCCAACACTTTGAGGAAATCGAAGAACTTGATTTGACGATGCATGAAGTTATTACATTTGCTTCCATTATTGAAAAAGAAACCGGACATATCGATCAGCGTAATGAAATAGCTGGCGTCTTCTATAACCGTTTAGAAGCAGATATGCCGCTTCAAACTGACCCGACAGTGCTCTATGCACAGGGAGAGCATAAAGACCGTGTATTATATGAGGATTTGGAAATTGAATCACCGTATAATACGTATTATGTGGAAGGGTTACCGGTCGGACCAATCAGTAATTTCGCCGAAAGTTCGTTAGAGGCAGTCCTGAATCCGGTAGAAAGTGATTATTATTATTTCCTTCATGACCACGAGGGGAATATTCACTTTGCAGAAACGTTAGAGGAGCATAATCAAAATAAAAAAAATATGAATGATGAGTAGAAATGTGAATACTATATTCACATTTCTACTTTTCACGAAAGAAAACTTTTTAGTAAAAAAGAGGTAGAAATGATGAATGAGGACATTCAGGGTTATTTACAAGAGCTAATCAATCCTGCTACTGATCAGGTGAGAGAGCTTGAAGAATATGCGCACTTACACAACGTGCCGATTATGGAGAGCACAGCAATTGATTTTTTACTGAAACAAATCATGATCCATCAACCGAAAAGAATTCTAGAAATAGGAACAGCAATCGGTTATTCTGCTATCCGGATGCTTGAAGCAAGTCCAGAAGCCGAAATCATAACGATTGAAAGGGATAAACAACGTTACGAGGAAGCTGTTCGATTTATAAAAGAATCGCAGAAAAGCGAACAAGTAGATGTCCGCTTTGGTGATGCGCTCGAGGTGTTAGAAGAATTACAGCAGGATAAGGAATCATTTGATTTCATTTTTATTGATGCAGCTAAAGGGAAATATCGGGATTTCTTTGATTTAGCCCACCCACTCCTCCAAAAGGGGGGCTGGCTCGTTACGGATAATGTCTTATTCCGAGGCTATGTGAAAGACGAGGAGACAGCACCAAAAAGGTACCGGAATATGGTGAAGAAAATCCGTGCTTATAATCAATTCTTAAGTGCACATCCGGAATATATAACATCGATCTTGCCTATTGGAGACGGTGTAATGATAAGTTATAAAAAAGATTGAAAGGCGGCCAAATGGAATGTTGGATAAACCAATGGTCATCGGTGTTGCAGGAGGAAGTGGAAGCGGAAAAACATCTGTAACAAGAGCAATCTATGATCGCTTTACCGATAAATCAATTCTTGTCCTTGAACAAGATTATTACTATAAAAATCAAGCACATTTATCATTCGAAGAGAGATTAAATACGAATTACGATCATCCATTTGCGTTTGATAATGATTTATTGATTCAACATGTTCAAGACTTGACGGAGAAAAAGACGATTGAGAAGCCGGTCTATGATTATAAATTGCATACCCGCTCCGATAAAGTGATTCATGTAGAACCAAAAGATGTCATTATTGTGGAAGGGATTCTTATCCTGGAAGATGCTGAGCTCCGTGAATTGATGGATATTAAAGTATTTGTTGATACGGATGCAGATTTAAGGATCATACGCCGATTAATGCGGGATATCAAGGAAAGAGGTCGGAGTCTGGATTCAGTTATCGATCAATACTTGAGCAACGTACGACCATCCCATGAGCAGTTTATCGAACCGACAAAGCGCTATGCAGATATTATCATCCCGGAAGGTGGACAGAACCATGTAGCAATTGATATCATGGCATCTAAAATAGAAACAATGTTGTCACACAAAAACTAATTTCAATGTAAAAATATATTGATAAATTAGGAGAACTCTGCCATGATGGTGAATAGCATATTCTCATACATCTCATAAATGCGGTCAAAGCGCATACATTTAATGCAAGTGCAGGATTTATTCTTAATGAAAGTGGAAAAATATAAAGGAGTGTTTTACATGTCTACAGAGAAAAGTTATTATATGACAGCCGAGGGGAAAGAAAAATTAGAGAAAGAATTACATTATTTAAAAACGGATAGAAGACAAGAAGTCGTTGAAAGGATTAAAATAGCCCGTGATTTCGGTGACTTGTCTGAGAACTCCGAGTATGATTCTGCCAAAGAGGAACAAGCTTTTGTTGAACAACGAATTACCCAATTAGAAAAAATGATCCGTAATGCAGTGATCATTGAAAATACAGATACAAACTCAAACATCGTGTCCTTAGGGAAATCTGTTACTTTCCAAGAACTTCCAGACGGTGATGAGGAAACTTATACAATCGTGGGAAGCGCTGAAGCTGACCCATTTGAAGGTAAAATTTCTAATGATTCACCAATTGCCAAAAGCTTGCTCGGTCAAGAAGTTGGTACGGAAGTTACTGTTACGACTCCAGGAGGCGACTTCCAAGTTCGCATTACAAAAGTCGAATAATAAAATATTAAAGAACGAGCAGCGGGGGAGACTCTGCTGCTTTTTAAATCTTTCGTCATGGTACAATTCTGATATGTCCAGCTTATTTTCTCCCCATAAATCTTATGGTATGATACTATAAAGTCAAACTTCAATCATTGGGGGTTCGACGTACTGAATGTACGAGTCTGACGTTGCGATAAGCGTCTCGTACTTAGATGACATTTATCCTTTATGATTGTTAGTTGAACGAATCAGGTGTTAGCGTCCGTTATCCCTCGAAACTTTTTAGGTACACGCTCAAGTTTTCGGTGGGAGTTTTACTGACGATCGCATCGTGATAAACGGGAACGAGGAGGTAAAATAAAGATGACAAAAAATAACTCGCGTATGGACAAGTTTGAAAAACGTAGGAGAAACACCAAATTTATTAATTATTTTCTTACAATAGCTGCCGTCCTGGTGTTATTTTTAATCGGCGCTTGGATTTTCGGAGGCAATGATAAGAAAGCATCTGATGATAACGAGGGTTCGACAAGTGAAGAAGATTCATTTTTCCTGGAAACCGAAGATGAAAATGAAAAACCAGATGATGAAGAAGCGAATGGAAAAGAAGATAGTGACGACAGTGAAGTAGATGAAGATGATCGCAACAAAGATGAAGAAGATGAATCTGTTGATGAAAATGAATCAGAGGAAAATGATGATTATGACGAAATTGAGACGGTAGAAACAGAGCCATCAGATGATGATGTTGCAGAAGCGGTTATGGGTAACTGGCCACCAATTGGTACAGAGCAAACTGGTCCACATACAACTAATTATGAAGATGGCTCAGCTGACCGAATTGAGATTAAACGGGCGGCTTCAAAGGTAACTGGCATCCCGGAAGATGATTTAATTGAAGTTTGGATTGGAAATGGAGGAGATCAGAAAGTGGTCGCCACTGTTTCGAACCGTGCTCAAACTGAAAAATATCGTATTTTCATGTCTTGGATTGACGAAGAAGGTTGGCAACCAACCAAACTAGAAACATTGAAATGATGAAAAGTTGAACTAAAAAGCTGGAGGTAACAACATGATTGGAATCATCGGAGCAATGGATGAAGAAATAGCTTATTTACTGGAGAACATGGATAACCGAACAGAAATCACAGTTGCTGGTTGCCATTTTATCCAAGGGGAATTAGCAGGAAAAGAGATTGTGTTATTAAAATCTGGAATCGGTAAAGTGAATGCAGCAATGGGAACGACAATTATGATGGAACGCTTCCACCCACAGTTCATTATTAATACCGGTTCTGCCGGAGGTTTCTCAGATAATCTTAATGTGGGGGATCTTGTGATTTCTAATGAAGTTGTACATCATGACGTAGATGTTACTGCGTTTGATTATGTTTATGGCCAAGTACCGGGTCTACCTGCTACATTTAAAGCAGATGAACGTCTTGTCCAGTTGACCGCAGATGCGGTAAAAGGGTTAGGAATAAACTTTGAAATCGGTCTAATAGCTACTGGTGATTCATTTATGGAAGATGAAGTCAAAGTAAATACAGCGCGATTTAAGTTTCCAGAAATGATTGCCGCTGAAATGGAAGCAGCTGCTATAGCTCAAGTATGTGCTCAATATGAGACTCCATTTGTCGTTATCCGAGCGCTTTCTGATATCGCAGGAAAGGATTCGTCTGTTTCCTTTGACGCATTCCTTAAAACGGCGGCAAAAAACGCTTCTGAATTAATTATGAAGGTTGTAAAAACTGTATAGATACAAACTCGGATAGAGGAATTCACTTTGAATTCCTCTGTCTTTATTTCAGTCGTTCTGTTTACTTCTTTCCTGTCGGTAATACTCATGGAAAACCTTCATTAAAGCACGTTTCTCAATGCGGGAAACGTAGCTTCTTGATATGTTTAACTTTTTTGCAATTTCTCGCTGGGTCATTTCATTTTTATCGTGAAGTCCATATCGGTAGATGATTACTTCTTTTTCCCGTTCATCGAGAACTTTGAAGAAATGTTGCATCTTATCGATCTCCATGTTCAATTGGATATATTCGATGATGTTTTCATTTTCAGCCTCTAAAATATCGATCAGACTGATTTCATTGCCTTCTTTATCCTGACCGATGGGGTCGTGGAGAGAGACGTCTTTCTTTACCTTTTTTAAGGCGCGGAGATGCATGAGGATTTCATTTTCAATACAACGTGCGGCATACGTGGCTAATTTTGTTCCCTTATCTACTGAAAAGCTTTCTACTCCTTTAATGAGACCGATCGTTCCAATTGAGATCAAATCTTCCGTGTCTTCGCCGGTATTATCGAACTTTTTAACAATATGAGCTACTAAACGCAAATTATGTTCGATTAATTTGTTCCTTGCTTCACCATCCCCTTCAAGCATTGCTTTTATATATTTTGCCTCCTCCTTGGAAGAGAGCGGTTGCGGAAAGGCGTGATTCTTTATATAGGAAACGAAAAACATTGCTTCCTTCATGATGACAGCAAGAACAGATAAAATTCCAGACAAGGACAAACACCCCCACAATAAAGTCTTCACTTTCAATTAGGCTACAGCCTATAGTAAACTGTATGATTTATGGGGGTAAATAGTGTATGTCCATTAAAGTTTTCTTGATTTAGGAAAAAATCGACAAAAACAGGGGCGAGTTAGCTGATTTTTTCTATTAACGGTACTGTTTTATCTTGTTGTTAAGACTTCTCTTATCAATTTCCTTCTTGATCAGTGACAGAAAATCTTGACTAAGATTTAACTTACGTGCTTTTATATATGATTCTACAAGCAGTTCATCGGATAAATTTTCCATATTATAATCCCCCAAAATTATCGTCATGAGAATGTTCAATTAATAATTTAACATGTTTCCAAAACGAGGACAAGACACAAGTTATCTACAGGTAAATGTAGATAACTTGTGCATAATTCGCTGTTTACCGATAAAAATGTTGTATTAAAGGGATTTTTTTAGTGAATAAGGTTATCCCCAATTTTTGAATTGTCAATTTATGTCGAACGATTTTTTAAATAAATCGGAAGAAAACGGGTATAAAGCTTGGCTGAATAGAATATACTTCAGATTTTTTATAAAAAAATAACCCGACGTGATTTTTCGTCGGGTTAGTAAATAAATACTGTGATCATTCTTTTTCAAAAATTAATATAGCAGTATTCGCTATTGTATCCGATCCTAGGGCTCCGCCTTGAAAAACAGAGTTGAATTTAATGTCTTTTAGCGTAACATCAGTTTTGGACTCATTGGAAATAACCTCGTTTATTTTCTCTTCAAAAGTATACGTGTCTTCAGCATAGACAACTTTAGTAAATACCAAGTCAATACCCCTTTCTTCCTTAAATTAGATAATAGATAAGTATTTGTTAACTACTCAACCTTCGCACCCTGAAACAGCAAGGTATACCATATTGGTATGTCAACACTAAACCAAACAATTTTTTTAAGGAGTATAAACTTTTTATGCGCGTTAAATAAAATACTCTCTAATGAAAATAGCTGTATCTGTTCATCACTTGACTCGGAGCCTCTGCGGGCG